>CAKUFT010000023.1 GCA_934650095.1 uncultured Collinsella sp. | reverse complement strand
CGCCGTGATGCGCGACCGGGTGCCCTACCGGGAGTAGCCCCGGCGGTTGACAAAACTATAGGAACACCCAACGACTACATCGATGTGCTGGCAACGCCAGCGAGCGGGCCGCATTTGAGACAAGGTGACGTGAAACGAAAGGGCGCTGACCTTCTGGTCGCGCCCTTGAAGTTGAACGTCAGATTGTCCAAATGCGGCCCGCGCAGCGTCGGCCGGTCCGCCGTTCGGTAGAACGGCGGAACCAATTAGTACATCTTTGCGCCGGCGGGGATGGAGGCGTCGAGCTGAATCAGGTTGAGGCGCTCCTCGCCCTCCTCCTCGTGGATGGCACTGATGAGCATGCCACAGCTGGGGATGCCCATCATCTTACGCGGAGGCAGATTGGTGATGGCGAGCAGGGTTTTGCCGACCAGGTCCTCGGGCTCATAGTAGCCATGGATGCCGGAGAGGATGGTGCGGTCGGTACCGGTACCGTCATCGAGCGTAAAGTTCAGCAGCTTCTTGGACTTCTTGACGGCCTCGCATGCCTTGACCTTCACAGCGCGGAAATCGCTCTTGGAGAAGGTATCAAAGTCGACGAACTCCTCAAACAGCGGCTCGACGGCAATCTTGGAATAATCGACCGTGGGCTTGAGCGGCTTGACGAACGGGCTTGCGGCGTTGCCGGCCTCGGCAGCCTTGGCGGCAGCGGCACCGGACTGGAAACCCTTCTCGGGCTTCATGTGCGGGAACAGCAGGACGTCGCGGATAGAAGCCTGGTTGGTGAGCAGCATGACCACGCGGTCGATACCGATGCCGATGCCGCCCGCGGGAGGCATACCGTACTCGAGGGCGCGCACGTAATCCTCGTCGTACTCCATAGCCTCGTCGTCGCCGCCAGCCTTCTCGGCCATCTGAGCGGCAAAGCGCTCGGCCTGGTCGACCGGGTCGTTGAGCTCGGAGAACGCGTTGGCGTACTCGTGGCCGGCGATAACCAGCTCAAAGCGGTGCGTCAGGCGCGGGTCGTCCTCAAAGCGCTTGGCAAGCGGGCTGACCTCGATGGGGTAATCGCACACGAACGTGGGGTTGACGATGGTGTCCTCACCCAGCTCATCGTAGATCTCGGCGATAATCTTGCCGGCGGTCCACTCGGGCTTAATCTCCAGACCCTTCTCGCGCGCGGCGGCAGCAAGTTCCTCGACCGGCGTGTCGATGGTGACCTGCTTGCCGAGCACGTCGGAGACGATGTCGGTCATGGGACGGCTGGCCCACTCACCAGAAAGGTCGATGGTCTGGCCCTGGTACTCGATAACCTCGGGGTTGCCGATGGCCTTGTTCGCAGCCTTGATAACGCCCTGGGCGAGCGCCTTCATGCCCTCGAGGTCGGAGAAGGCACGGTAGGCCTCCATCGTGGTGAACTCGGGGTTGTGGGTGAGGTCCATGCCCTCGTTACGGAAGATACGGCCGATCTCGAACACGCGCTCAAAACCGCCGACGATGCAGCGCTTGAGGTGCAGCTCGGTAGCAATGCGCAGGTAGCACTCCTGATCGAGCGCGTTGAAGTGCGTGATGAACGGCTTGGCAGTAGCGCCGCCCTGGATGGTCTGCAGGATGGGGGTTTCGACCTCCATGTAGCCGTCGGACTCCATAAAGCGACGGAAGGTGGAAAGAATCTGCGAACGCTTACGGAAGGTCTCGCGAACGTCGTCGTTGGCGATCAGGTCGACATAGCGCTGACGATAGCGGGTCTCCTTGTCGGAAAGACCGTGGAACTTCTCGGGCAGCGGACGAACAGCCTTGGAAAGCAGGGTTGCGCTCTTAGGGGCAACGGAGAGCTGGCCGCGCTGGGTGCGCACGACCACACCGGTCACGCCCAGGATGTCGCCCAGGTCGAGGGCCTTGAGCGTATTCCAGGCAGCCTCGTCCATGTCGTTGATGCGGCAGAACAGCTGAATCTCGGCAGTCGCATCGCGCACGACGATGAACATGATCTTGCCCTGACCGCGCTTGGCGACCACACGGCCGGCGATCTTCACGACGTCCTCGGTGTCCTCGCCATCGGCAAGCTCGGCGTACTTAGCCTCGATATCGGCAACGTAGTCCTCAAGCTCAGAGTGCTCGGGATAGGGGTTCTGGCCCGCCTCGAACAGGGCGGCACGCTTGGCCAGGCGGGTGGCGCGCTCGTCGTTGAGCGTCGATGCCTGATCGGCGGCGTTCTGGTTCTCTGCCATAAGTTAGCTCCTCAAACTAAAACGCTCCCCAGGATTCGGTCCCAGGGAGCGAAAACATACCTTTACGCGGGACCGTGGTCTAGCGTGCGATCTTGGCGATGGTGTAGACGCGAGTCTTGCCGGAAGGCGTAACGACCTCGACGGAGTCGCCCTCGCCGTGACCGATGATGGCGTGACCGACCGGAGACTCGTTGGAAATCTTGTGCTCGAGCGAGTTGGTCTCGGTGGTACCAACGAGCGTGACTTCCATGACCTCGCCGTTGGGATCAATCAGCGAAACGGTGGAACCGATGGAGACGGTCAGATCGCCCGTGGTGGCAGCAACCTGAGCGTTGGCAAGAATGGCCTGGATCTCGGCGATACGAGCAGCATTCTGGGCCTGCTTGTCCTTGGCGGCATCGTACTCGGAGTTCTCCGAAAGGTCGCCGAACGCGCGGGCTTCCTTGATGTCCTCGACGATCTCCTTGGCGTAATCGCCCTCACGCCAGGCGAGCTCCTCGACGAGCTTCTGGCGGCCCTCAGCGGTCAGTACGATCTGGCTTGCGTCCATACGGATATCTCCCCAACTCTGATCAAACAATCAACTGTCAACAAAACGAAAAAGACCGGCTAGCCTGCGGGCAAGCCGGTCAGGTGCTCACCCCAAAGGGATGGGACTACTCTGCGTCCGCGTCGCTGTCCTCTGCCTGCTTCTTCTTGGCAGCAGCGAGCTTGGCCTCGAGCTCAGCGATCTCCTTGTCCTCCTCGGACTGCTCGACCACGACCTCCTCGGCCTGCTTGGTCTCGGCCTTATCGTCGCCCTCCATACCCTCACGGATATTCTTGACGGTAGAGCCGAGGGACTTGCCGAGCTTCGGCAGGTTCTTGGGCCCGAAGATAATCAGGACAACGACGAGAATAATGATGAGCTCAGGAGCCCTCAGTCCAAACATGTAGACCTCCACAATACAGCGAGACAAGCTCGAATGAGTATACCGCGGGTATCGCGGTATCACAACAATAGCTAAAAAAAGGGACCGCAAGAAGCGGTCCCTCCTCATGCTCTGGTCGGGTTGACTGGATTTGAACCAGCGACCCCTGCGTCCCGAACGCAGTGCTCTACCAAACTGAGCCACAACCCGTTAGCTCGATTATAGTAACAAAGATTTCCATCGTGTGCTAGAGAAATTTTTACTTCTTTAGCACTTCGATGCGAACCGTGTTGGGAATGAGCTCCGTCGCGCAGGACCACCAGCCGTTTTGCAGGGCAGCGTCGGCAAGCCTTTCGGCCGTGGCGGCGGTGTCGCAAATGGCAAACGAGCAGGCACCCGATCCGCACACATCTACAGCAACGGTGCCGTCCTGTTTACGCAGCCAATCGAGAACCATTTGAATCTGCGGCTCCATCTGTGCGGAAATGACACCCAGGTTGTTATGGATGAGCGCATATGCCGTCTCGGCATCACCAGCACGCAAGGCAGAAGCTATCGCGCCGGGCTTGTCTGCAGGCACCGGGGCCTCGTCAAAACGTCGATAGGCTTCAATTGTCGAAACGCTTGCCTCGCGCGGCTTGACCAGCACGACGGGTGTCGCGGGTAGTGCGGGATACTCGGTTGCCAGCACGTCTCCCCCACCTACGTAGAACGCAGGGCTCGCGTGCAAAAAGAACGGGACGTCAGCACCAATGCCCCGCGCAATGTCATCGAGCGCGGGATCGGTGCGATCAATTCCCCAGAGCTCCGCCAAGGCGACAATGACCGCGGCCGCATCCGTCGAGGGACCGCCCAAGCCGGCGCACAATGGAATGCGCTTCTCAATCGTCACGCAGATGTTTGCCTCGCGACCATAATGCTCGGCCATAGCAACCGCAGCCCGATACGCCGTATTCTTTTGCATGGGAAAATCTGATGCCGGAACCGTCTGGACGGTCAACGCCTGCGCCGGCGTAACCGTCACGGTATCGGAAAGACCGACAGCTGCCATCAGGGAATCGACCCTGTGGTAGCCGCGGTCATCGCGCTCGGTATGAACCCCCAGGTAGAGGTTAATCTTTGCCGGCGCGGAAAGAGTCAGGGACCGATCGGTCACCGTTAGTGCTCCTCGAGCTGATTGCCGAGCGGGGTAAAGATATGCTCGCCGCTCTCGGGGTCGAACAGCTCGACCTGGCCGGTGAGGACATCGATATACTGGTAGGACTGACGCGACTTGCGGCCACGGCGCTCGTCAACCTCGACAATGAAAACGGCGGGGTGGACGCTCTTGATGGTGCCCATGCGCTCGACGACGCGGGTGCGGCCCATGTTGGCCTTCACCTTGACGCGATCGCCCACCATATCGGTCAGCTTCTCGTGGATGTCGTCGACGTGATTGACTTCCATCTCTTCCATGAACAGGGCCTCCAGAAGGTGCAATTCAAAAAGGGGATAATACCCCTAAGATAGACAAAACTCTAATACTATAGCACCCTGTTACAAACACGCGCAAGTAGCTAATTTGGCTACTTACAGATTGTCGGTATCGAGGACGATGGTGAACGGACCGTCGTTGACCAAGTCGACTTTCATATCGGCGCCAAAGATGCCGTGCGCCACGTGTTCGACATCTTGGCGAACGAGCGTCAGGAAGTACTCGTAGAGCTCGTTGGCGACATCGGGGGCGCCTGCATCGGTAAACGATGGGCGGCGGCCGTGACGGCAATCGGCAAACAGCGTGAACTGCGACACCACGAGAACCTCGCCGTCGACATCGGCAAGCGCCAGGTTGGTCTTGCCGTTCTCGTCCTCGTTAATGCGCAAGCCCCGGAGCTTGCCCCACAGCTTATCGGCCTCGGCGCGCGTGTCGCCGTGGCCCACGCCCAGCAGCACCAGATAGCCGCGCCCAATTTTGCCCACGCACTCGCCGTCGACCGTCACGCCGGCGTTGAGCACGCGCTGCACCACCGCACGCACGGCCTACTCCTCGCCCGTCAGCTTGGCGGACAGATGCTCGAGCGCATGGAATCGATGGCTGATGGCGTTCTTCTCGTCCGCCGTGAGCTCGGCCATAGTCTTGCCCGGCGTATCGACCGGCAGGAACAGCGGGTCGTAGCCAAAGCCGTGATCGCCGCGGCCCTCGTGCGCGATAACGCCCTCGCAGGCGCCCTCGCCATAGGTGACCAAACCGTCCGTGTCGATGAGCGCGACGACGCTCATAAAGCGTGCAGTGCGGTCCTCGTCGGCCACGCCCTCCAGATTCACGAGCAGCTTGGCATTGTTGGCGGCATCGTCGCCGTGAACGCCCGCGTAGCGCGCGCTATACACACCGGGCTCACCGTCCAGCGCGTCGACGACCAGGCCCGAATCGTCGGCAATGGCCATGAGCCCCGTCTCTTCGACGGCAGCCTGCGCCTTGATGATGGCGTTCTCCAAAAACGTCGTGCCGTTTTCCTCGGGGTCCTCAAAATCGCCCAACTGGCCGAGCGCCACAAAGCGAACCTCGGGCATGACCTTGCCCAAAATGGCCTCGATCTCGGTGAGCTTATGGGCGTTGCCCGTTGCCACGACAATGGTCGCCGCCGGGTCGAGGGTGTCGATGTCGATCTTCTCAAGTGCCATGAGTGGTCTCCTTGTCTCTATAGCAATGCCGCGCCGAGGGCGACGAGGGCCTCCGCCTCTCCCCTCTCAATCAACGGCAGCCTTATACTTCGACGTTTTCCCAGATAAAACCTGCCAAAATAAACCTGTCACTTTTTGGCAGGTTAGGCGAGGGCCTGGCGCTGGAGCTCGATGAGCTCGGCGATGCCCTTATCGCCCAGGTCGAGCAGGGCGTTGAGGCGTTTGCGGTCGAAAGGCGCCTGCTCGCCGGTGCCCTGGAGCTCGATCATCTCACCGGTATCGGTGGCGACGAGGTTCATGTCGACCTCGGCATGGCTGTCCTCGGAATAATCGAGATCAAGCAGCGTATTACCGTCGACAACGCCCATGGAGATGGCAGCCACCTGGCCGGTAAGCGGGATGCGCTCGATCTTGCCCGCCTCGACCCACATGGCGAGGGCGTCGTGCAGCGCCACCCAGGCGCCGGTGATGCTCGCTGTACGCGTGCCGCCATCGGCCTGAATCACATCGCAGTCGACGGTGACGGTGTACTCGCCGAGCGCCTTCATGTTGACGACGGTACGCAGGCTGCGGCCAATGAGACGCTCGATCTCCATGGAGCGGCCCTTGCGGTTGGCGTGCTCGCGCTTGCAGCGCTTGCCGGTCGACGCCGGCAGCATGGCGTACTCCGCCGTTACCCAACCGGACTTGGCGCCCTTGCGCCAGCCCGGCACGCCCTCCTCGATGGTGGCGGCGCACAGCACGCGCGTATCGCCAAACTCGGCCAGGCACGAACCGTGGGCGTGCTTCATGACGCCACGGGTGAGCTTAACGGGGCGTAACTCGTTGGCGGCGCGACCGTTGGCGCGGTTGACCTGCATGTACTCCATAGAAAAATCCTTTCGGCAAAAGGTGTGGCGAAGACTTTGGCGGCGGCCTTACATCTATTTCAGCTCATCGATATCGATATGCTCAATGCTCTTGAGCGGCTGACCAAAGATAAAGCTGCCCGCCACCGCAAACTCGGCAATGTTATCGGCTGTCGTGGCAAAACGATGCTGCGGCTCGGCGGCGTCGCCCGCCAGCTGCTCGCGGCGCGTGAGGATATCGGTCAGTTCGCGCGTGGTCTCCTCGGCGGAACTCACGACGCGCACCCCAGGCCCCAGCGCATGGCGGATAGGTCCCACCAACAGCGGAAAATGCGTACAGCCGAGCACCACGGTATCGATACCGTGGTCGCGCAGCGGCTCAACCGTGGCACCCACCAGCGCACGCACGGCAGGCGTATCGAAGATGTCCTCGTTCTCAAGCCACTGCTCTTGCAGATGTGCACCCGAGGCGAGCTCGTGTTCGACAACCTCGACAAAGCTCGAGGCAGGACAGCCGTATACATCGACGCCGGCATCTAGGTCCTGAATGGCGCGCGTGTAGGCGCCCGAGCGAATGGTGAGGTTGGTGGCGAGCACGCCCACCCGGCGCGTGCGGGTGCTGTTGATTGCCGCGCGTGCGCCCGGTGCAATCACACCGATGACGGGGACGTCGAGCACCTGCTGGGCCAGACGCAAGGCCGCGGCGGTCGCCGTGTTGCAGGCGATGACCATAATCTTGACGTCGTGCTTCGACAGCCAACGGCCCGCCTGCAACGCAAACGAGCGCACCTCATCCTCGGTGCGCGTGCCGTAGGGGCAGCGTTTGGTGTCGCCGAAGTAGTAGACGGACTCGTGCGGCAGCGCCGTCGCGATGGCGCGCGCAACCGTCAGACCGCCCAAACCAGAATCGAACACGCCAATCGGGCGCGTGTCGCCTGCCGGATTCTCGATATCGGACATTACCTCACCAGTCTCTCTCGAAAAGACATGTCCAAGTGCGGCGACGCCGCGCTACGAACGCGCCGCGACCAGCAGCTCTGCCGTCGCCGCCCAACCGTCGACAATTTTGCCGCGCGTAACGAAAGCGTTATCGCAAGCGTCCAGGAACTCGGGCGCGCCGGCGCTCGTCAGGCCATTCTCGACCAGGCAGAACGTGCCCACGTGATCGGCCATGTAGAAGTCGGACTCGGAATCGCCGAGCGCGAGCGTCTCCTCGCGCTCGATCCCCAGGTGCTCGCAGAAGCGCGCGATGGCAACGCCCTTGTTGAGGCCGGCGGGATTGATGTTAAACGCGCGACCGTCCTCGACGCGATCGAGCTCGAGCGTCGTCGGCTTGGACAGATGCGTCAGGTGACCGTTACAGGCCCACACCAGGCCGCAGCCGGCCTCGTCCAGGATGGCCTGGACCTCATTGTCGGGCACATCGCCGCGCATGCCGACGGTGACCTCGCGGTACTTGTAGCCGGTCGACATGTCGTTGTGATACTCGATCTTGTGCGGCCAGCGGGCAAGAATCTTCTCGCACACGCCGGTCTGCTCGATCACCTGGTGCGGAGTAAGGCCGCAGGCGGGGTCGTAAGGCATGTCGCCAGTCAGATACTCCCAATCGTTGGCTTTGAGGTCGTACATGACCAGGCCGCCCATCTCACCAATGTAGGAGTTGAGGCCGAGCACGCGCGCATCCTCGTGGATCATGGTACGGTTGCGGCCCGAGGTGGGAACCACCTGAATACCAGCGTGAGCGAGCGCCACGACGGCCTCGACGAGTTTGGTCGAGGGGTTGCCGTCGTTGTCGCGCAGCACGCACGAGCCGGGTGCGAGCATCGTGGCATCCAGGTCGGTAAAGACGTACTTGACCTTGGCCAAGCGCTCGCGCATCTCGCCCGAAAGCTCGGCGACGGTCGGCAGGGTGTTGTGGGACATGGTTACTCCGTTTACGTAGAAGGGTTTGGGCTTGGACGGCATGTTTTGATTGAGGGAACACGTTTATGGCGACAGCGCACTCAGGGCGCCTTCGCCATCATGGTTCATCAGTCAAACTGGGTAACATCGATCAGGCGATTGGCCAACGAAAGGTCGCTCTCGATGGGTACGAACTCATCACCCACGTGCATGAGCTCCTCGTCGCCCTTTGCCAACAGCAAGACGATGGTGGGCGCATCGGGGCTGACGTATTCCTCGCGCGCTGCCTTAAAGGCCGCATGAACGGCAGCCTCGCGATCGAGGATAATCTTGTTCGGGGTATCATCGGGAACATGCTCGGCAAGCTCGCGACAGACCTTCATCGGGTCCTCGTGAGCCGGATCCTCGTTGGTAAAGATCAGCAAATCAGAATATGGTGCGGCCTCGCGCGGAAGCTGCTCACGGCGCTCCTGCGCCTTGCCTCCAGCAGCACCAAACAGCGCAATGACCGGACTGGCGGGAAACGCGCGCTTGACCGACGAAAAGAGCGAGCGGAACGAAAGTTGGTTGTGAGCGTAGTCAACAACGCAAACCACGCGGCCGTCCTTCGACTCCACGACCTCCATGCGGCCCGGCACACGCAGCTTGGAGAGGCCCTTCTTGATGGCATCGATACCGATGCCAATCTCGCGCGCGGCGGCGATAGCGACCAGCGCGTTCTCCACGTTAAAGTCTCCCGCGATACCCAGCAGGACCTTCTCCCCCGCCTCGGGCTCGTCGGCGCTCATGCCATGCAGGTTAAACTCGATGTTAAAGCCGACCATGCGGACATCGCTTGCCCACAGGCTCGCCTCGGGATGCTCGACGCCAACGGTCACCAAGCGCTCGGCCGTCGACGCGGCCTCCAGCACGCGTTCGACTTCATCGGTGCCCAGATTCACTACGGCGGTCTTAGCCTGATCAAAGATCCTGAGCTTGCTCTCAAAATAATCCTCGAAGGTCGGGTGCTCGATCGGTGAGATGTGGTCACGCCCGATATTGAGGAAGCACGCCACGTCAAACGGCAGGTTCTCGACGCGCTGGTACTTAAGCGCCTGGCTTGAGACCTCCATGACCATGGACTGGCGACCGGACGCGCGACAGTTGGCGATATGGCGCCAGACCTCGGGGGCCTCGGGCGTGGTGTTGGTGCTCTCGTAGCACTCGATACCATCGTCGGTGTTCACCGAGCCGATCATGCCGCAGAACTCGCCCGCCGCCTTGATGATGGACTGGAGCATAAAAGCGGCCGTGGTCTTTCCCTTGGTACCGGTGATACCCACGATCTTAACGTCGTGGTCGGGGCGATTGTAGACCTCCGGCGGCAGCAGGGCCATGGCCGTGCGCACGCTGTCCACGACCAGCATCGCCGCGCCGTTCTCTTTCGCCAGCGGCTCCAGAGACTCGACCAGCGACTCTTCGCACACAAATGCGACGGCGCCCGCATCGAGCGCCATGCTCAAAAACGCGGGCTTAAAGGCAGCGCCCTTGCAAAAGAACACGTCACCTGCCGAAACCGCGCGCGAATCAAACGAGCAGCCGGTCACGGCACGCTCGTCAACCCGCTCCGATGCGCGCAGCTCGCCGCACACATCGAGAAGCTTGGCAAGCGTATCGACCGTGGTCACGGCCGCGGAATCCGAATGGTGCATCTTTCACCTTTCTCAGCCATTTGGCAGGGACGGTTTTCATAGTAACTGAAACGTGCTCGCGCAAAAACGGCTCCCGGAGGAGCCGTTACGCGCAGGCATTCGAAAGCCGATGCTAGGCAGCCTGAACAGAAGGCTGGCCCTCGTCGATAAAGAAGCGCTTGTACCACACCAAGAACACGAGCGGCGTATAGATCTTGCGCTGGAAATCGCCCTTGCCCGCAAAGTGCAGGTCGAGCAGATGCATGAGCTCGTCGGTGTCGAAGAACTCGCTTGCCCACGGCGCGGTGAAGTACTCCTTGACGTAGTCGTACCACTTTTGCTCGCGCAGCCAGTAGACGATCGGCACCGGGAAGCCCACCTTGGGACGGGTGGCCCACTCATCGGGCAGCGACTTGTTGGCGGCGTGGCGAAGCACCTGCTTGTTGCCGTTCTCGTTGATGCGGTAGCGGTCGGGAATGTGCTCGGCGAACTCCATGACCTTGCGATCCAGGAAGGGCACGCGCAGCTCCAGCGAGTGCGCCATGCACATCTTGTCGGCCTTGAGCAGAATGTCGCCCGGAAGCCACATGTTCATGTCCAGGTACTGCTTCTTGACCAGCTCGGGCTGGCCCTTCACGCGCGCATAGATGGGCGCAGCGAGCTCAAAGGCGCCGTCGCCGGTGTTGTACTCGGGCTTGAGTACACCGTCGACCTCGCGCTCAGGCCATACCAAGGCCTGGCCTAGGAACGACTTCTCGGGGATCTCGGCACCCTTGACCAGGAAGTTATGGCCCTTGAAGTACGGCATATGCAGTGCCAGGTTACCGAGCGCGCGGCGAATGGGCAACGGCACCATCTTTTTGTACTTGCGCACCGGAACCGTGTCCTCGTAGTAGGCGTAGCCGCCAAAGAGCTCGTCGGCGCCTTCGCCCGAAAGCACGACGGTGACGTCCTTGCGCGCCATCTCGGCCAAGAACCACAGCGGCACAGACGACAGGTTGGACTGCGGCTCGTCCATGTGATACTGAATGTCCTCGAGTGCGCCAAAGAACTCGTCGGCGGTGATCATCTTGCGAACATTCTCGACGCCGAGCTTGTCGGAAAGTTCCTTGGCGTAGTTAGTCTCGTTGAAATTCTTGTAATCGAAGCCCACAGAGAAGGTCTTGTCGGGCATGAGGCAAGCGGCGATGTAGCTGGAGTCGACGCCACCGGAGAGGAACGAAGCGACCTTGACGTCGGCGATGCGATGGGCCTCGACGCTCTCGTGCACGACCTCGTCCAGCTCGTCGACGTACTCCTCGAACGGCTTCTCGACGGCAGAGTAATCGCAATCCCAGTAGCGCTCGATGTTCATCTTGCCGGTCGGGATGTCTACGGTAAAGTAGTGCGCCGGCGGCAGCTTGTAGACACCCTCGAAGAAGGTCTCCTCAGTCGCCGAATACTGCAGCGTCATGTACGGACGCAGGGCCTTTTTGTTGACCGCCTTGTGGAAGTGCGGGTAGTCCAGGAAGCTCTTGATCTCGGAACCAAAGAGCACGCCCGGAGCGCCGTCGCCCGCATCGGCCATGGGATAGTAGTAGAGCGGCTTGATGCCAAAGATATCGCGGGCGCCAAAAAGCTTGTTCTTCTTCTTGTCCCAGATGACGAAGGCGTACATACCGCGCAAGCGATCGAGTACCGCCTCGCCCCACTCCTCATAGCCGTGCAGGAGGCTCTCGGTGTCGGCGCCGCAGTGGAACTTATAGCCCTTGGCCTCGAGCTCGGAGCGAAGCTCCTGGAAGTTGTAGATCTCGCCGTTGAAGACGATAACGACGCTGCCGTCTTCATTGGCCATGGGCTGAGCGCCGGCCTCAGTCAGGTCGAGGATCGACAAGCGGCGGAAGCCCAGGGCAACGCGGCCATCGATAAACTGGCCGCCCATGTCGGGACCACGATGGACGATGCGGTCCATCATCTTGGTGAGCACCTCGGATTGGTTATCCGTCCCACCGACAAAACCGACAAAACCGCACATATACTATCCCCTCTGCTGTTGCTGGGCATCAAATCGAATCAGTAGCTTTTGAGTATACCCGAGGGCGTAAAGAGGGACGGAATGTTCAGGCAATCTCAACTGAATCAGCTCCGCTGCGACACGCGCCGGTTACCTTTAATGGATATGAGGTGAATGGGGCGATTGTTTTGCTATACTCTCTCCGCACGGGCGATTGGCGCAACGGTTAGCGCAGGTGCTTTACACGCACAAGGCTGGGGGTTCGAATCCCTCATCGCCCACCACTGAATTGGAAACGGTTCTCGAAAGGGGACCGTTTTTGTTTGGGCACCTCGCAGAGGGATTCGAACCCGGCAGGGTGCGGAGCTGAGGAAACGCGAAGCGTTTTCCAGCGCAGCACGCGAGGAGCGAAGCGACGAAGCGGATGCGGGCGGCGAAATGGACCCTTGGCGAATACCCGTGTGCAAAAAATGCCAAATATGAGTACTGCTACCTTTTTGATGGCAGCGTTTTCGAAGTCATAAAAGGCAAATCCGACATTAGAACGACGGTCGATAGTCCAGCTAAGCCAATTTACTAACTACAAAACTGGACATATGTGGCCCAACTCGTCTAAAAACGTCTATTTTGTATGTTACAAGGTTAGTGCCAGTACTCATATTTGCCACTTTTTGCACACGGCATATCCCAGCCATGGTAAATCGATAGCAAAACGGGCTCCAGACCGCCGAATCGTGCCGTATATGGCACGTCCGCAGTCCGGAACCCGGTCAAAATTGAGTTATTGCGCCGCGTTAGCCCAAGACACCCGACAGGATCTCGATCAGACTGTCCACGTCGGATTCCTCGCAGACGAGCGGCGGCAGGAAACGCAGCGTATGGGCACCCGTAGCGTTAATCACGGCACCGGCGGCCAGCGCGCGGGCAACAATATCATGCGCGTCGCCCGCGGCATCATCCAGGTCGCAGCCGAGCATCAAGCCGCGGCCACGCACCTCGGTCACGTGCGGCAGCTTGGCGAGCTTTGCCTCCATATAGGCGCCTACCTTGGCAGCATGGTCGGCATAATCGCCGCGCACAAGCGCGGAGAGCGTCGCGGCGCACGCCGCGATGGCCAAGCAGCTACCGCCAAAAGTCGAACCGTGATCGCCCGGCTTAAACACGTCGGCGATCTCTTTCTTTGCCACCACGGCACCCATGGGCACGCCATCGGCAATGCCCTTGGCAAGGCTCATGATGTCGGGCTCCACGCCATAGGTCTGGAATGCAAACGGCTTGCCGGAGCGGAAGATACCGCACTGGACCTCGTCGGCGATAAGCACGGCGCCCACCTCGTGCGCCAAGTCGCGCGCCGCCGCCATAAACTCCTCGGTCATAGGGTGCACGCCGCTCTCGCCCTGAATCGGCTCGAGCATCACAGCGCAGATCTCGCTTCCCAGCTGCTTAAAGATCGCACGCAGCTCGTCGACGTCGTTGGGCGTGCAGGCCGCAAAGCCGCCCGGCAGAGGACGGAAGCTGTCCTGCAGCCAATCCTGCATGGTGGCGGCAATGGTCTCGAGCGTACGGCCGTGGAAACCTCCGCGCATGCACACGATGGTATTGCCGCCGTTACCGGCACGCTTGGCGTACAGACGCGCGAGTTTCATCGAGCCCTCGTTAGCCTCGGCGCCGGAGTTGGCAAAGAACGTCTCCCACACCTGCTCGTCCGCAGCAGGAGCACCGAGCGCGGCGGCCGTGGTCTCATCGCCAGCGGCAATGGCATCGGCAAGCACGCGCGCACCATCCACGTCGTCGTTAGCAAGCTTGGACAGCAGCGCCGCGACCTGGCCGCGCTGCTCAATGTAGAAGTAATTGGAGACATGCATGAGCTTTTTGGTCTGTGCCTCGAGCGCCGAGAGCACAGCAGGGTTGCCGTGGCCTAAGCTGCACACACCGATACCGGCAAGAAAGTCGAGGTACTCACGACCATCGTCGCCGGTGAGCTTCATGCCGTAGCCTTCGACAAACTCAACCGGCGAGCGGCCAAAGGTGTGCATGACGTAGTGGGATTCGAGCGATTGTTGTGCTGCAAGTGACATGGGATGCCTTTCGTTGAGCGCCGGACGGCGCAGGCCTATGGGTGCAGGAATGGGGCGGCTGCGGGTCGGCTAAACGGTCTGGAGCTTCTCGACCTCGTCGAGGTTCTCGGCCAGGCGCGCCGCAAAAGTCGAAAGCGGGTGCGGATGCGTATCGAACTCGTAGGCCGTCTCGGTGGAATGGATCACGGTACCGACGCCGGCATCGGTCAGCAGCTCCAGCAGCAGCGAATGCGGCGTCGTGCCGTTGATGATGTGGGCGCGGAAGACGCCAGCGGTAAGGGCATCGACGGCAGCGCGCAGCTTGGGAATCATGCCCTTATCGACCTCGCCGCCGTAGAGCATCTCATTGACCTCGTCGAGCGTCAGATTGGAGATAAGTGAATCCTTGTCGCTAAAGTCCTTGTACAGGCCGTCGACGTCGGTCAAAAAGATCGCCTTATGCGCATGCAGCGCCGCCGCAACGGCACCGGCGGCGGTATCGGCGTTGATGTTGAAGAAGCCGCCGTCCTCCCCCGCCGCGACGGTAGCGATGACGGGGATGTACTCGCTATCGAGCAGGCGCTCGATATAGTCGGTGTTGACGTGCGTGACCTTGCCTACGCGGCCGAGTTCGGGGTCGAGCGGCTCGGCGATGAGCGTACCGGCATCGCTGCCCGAAACGCCCACGGCCAGGTTGCCGTGATGGTTGAGCGCCGCGACCAGCTCCTGGTTAACCTTGCCGCCCAGCACCTCGCGCACGATATCCATGGTCGCCGGCGTGGTCACGCGCTGGCCGTTCTTAAACTCGACGGGGATGTCGTAGTGGCTAAGCGCCTCGTTGATGGCCTTGCCGCCACCGTGCACGATAACAGGGCGCATGCCGATGATCTTGAGCAGCACGATGTCGCTCATCACGTCGCGGCGCAGCTGCTCGTCGACCATGGCGGCTCCGCCATATTTGATAACAACCGTCTTGCCGGTCAGGTTCTTAATCCACGGCAGCGCTTCGAACAGCAGCTGCGCGGTTGCTTCGTTGGATTCGCTCGAACGACAATCGCGTGCGAATTTCATAATCTGCCTCGTCTTTCGTATCGCTATCGCGCCGTGCTCCGCTGTCTGCAATCGCGGCAAGATGCACAGCGTGCCTGGAATCTAGGAACGGTAGTCGCCGTTGATGGAGATGTACTCATGCGTGAGGTCGCAGGTCCACACGGTCGTTGCCGCGTCGCCTGCGCCCAGGTCGGCCGAGATCACGATCTCGGGCGCCTCAAAGCGACGCAGCGCCTCATCCTCGTCAAAGGGAACGGTCAGGCCGTCACGGCAGACGGGCATGCCCATCATGTCGATGGAAACGTCTTCCTGATTAAACTTCACGCCGCACTTGCCCAGCGCCATGGCAACGCGGCCCCAGTTGCAGTCGTGACCGGCGATGCAGGTCTTGACGAGCGGCGAGTTGGCGACGGCACGGGCGGCAATATCCGCCTCTTCGTCGTTGAGGGCGCCGGTGACATTGACCGTTACGAGCTTGGATGCGCCTTCGCCATCGGCGGCGATGTTGCGCGCCAGGCTCTCGCACACCTCGTGCACGGCAAATGCCAACTCGTCAAAAGCATCGGAGCCCTCGACGATAGACTCGGCATCTGCGGCAGCGGCGCCGGAGGCAAGCATGATGCAGGTGTCGTTGGTCGAGGTATCGGAATCGACCGTTACCTTGTTAAAGGTCTGCTTGACGATCGAAAGCAACAGGGCGTGGAGCGCCGCCGGCTCGACGGGGGCATCGGTCGTGATGATCGCGATCATGGTGGCCATGTTGGGCATGATCATGCCCGAGCCCTTGCACATGCCGCCCACCGTATAGACATTGCCCGCATGGCCCTCGGCATCGCTGACGTAGGACACGGCATATTCCTTGGAATGCGTGTCGGTCGTCATGATGGCGCAAGCGGCATCGGCGCCACCGTGGGCGGAGAGCGCCTCGTAGGCGGCAGGAACGGCAGTCTCGAACGTGTCAATCGGCAGAATCTGGCCAATGACGCCCGTGGAGGCAACCAAAATCTGCTGGGGCTCGCAACCGATAACCTGCGAGGCAATGTTGCACGTCTCGCGCGCGCAGGCAAGACCGGTCTCACCCGTGGCGGCGTTGGCATTGCCAGAGTTGACCGAAACGCCGGCGATGATGCCGTAGCCCTTGTCGGCGCCGCCCAGATTGGCACGGCTCACTTGGACAGGCGCCGCGCAAAAGCGGTTGGTGGTAAACACGCCGGCGCCGGGGCAGGGTTTATCGGGCACGACGAGAGCATAATCCGGGCGCTCAGGGTTCTTGCGGAATCCGGCATGGATGCCTGCTGCCTTAAAGCCGGCCGCCGCCGTAACGCCGCCCTCTACGGCGCGAATCTTAATGTCAAACAGCTCGGTATTCATCGTCTTATGACTCCTTATGTCAAACAAAAAACGGGCATCGCTTGGTGCGCCATGCCAGTCGCAATCATGAGACCAGCTTAAAAGTGGCGCCCCACTCGATGCCCGACTACCAAATCGTTAACAATCGAATGTGCTACACCGGGCACGCCACTGTGGGCAAGCCTCGTCGCTCGTCAAAACCAAAGACGATGTTGGCGCACTGGACCGCCTGGCCCGCAGCGCCCTTGCACAGATTGTCGATGGCGCCCGTCGCCACCAGCACGCCCGCGCGCTTGTTGAGTGCAAGGCCGATCTGGGCGGCGTTGGTGCCGACGACCGAAGCCGTCTTGGGCTGCTGGCCGGCATCGAGCACGCACACGAAAGTGCGACCGGCATAGAACTGCTTGTAGTAGTCGACGACGTCCTCAAGAGCCAGAGTATCGAGAGCCTGTTGAGCGAGCGGCATTGTCACCGTGGAAAGCAGACCACGCTTGAGCGGTGCCAGGTGCGGGGTAAAGACGACACGATCGGTTAGACCCAAGATCTGCTCGATTTCGGGCGTGTGACGATGCTTGCCCACGCCATAGGCCTCCAGGTTTTCGTCCGCGCTGCAAAAATGCGTGCGGGCGTTACAGGACTTGCCAGCACCCGTCACACCGCTGATGGCATCGACGATCACGGGGCCGCTCTGGGCAACCCAGCCGGCGCGCACGGCAGGCGCGGCGGCAAGGCTCGTTGCGGTGGGATAGCAACCGGCGCAGGCGACCAGCACGGGCTTGCCGTCGGCGTGGTCGGATGCAGCGGTTTCCAAATCCTGGCAGAACAGCTCGGGCAGACCAAAGGCGCGGGTCTTGAGCAGCTCGGGGCTCGTGTGCTCAGCGGCATACCAAGCCTCAAACACAGCCGGATCGCTCAGGCGGTAGTCGGCCGAAAGGTCAAAGCAGAAAACGCCCGCGGCAAGCAAAGCAGGCACTTGCGCCATGGCGGCCGTGTGCGGCACGGCCAAAAAGACGGCATCGCAGGATTTGAGCTCGGGAGCGTCGTGCGTCGTGAAGACAAGGTCGCTTACGCCGGCAAAGCTCGGGTAGACCGCAGACAGCGGCTGGCCGGCATCGGCGTTGGACGTAATGGCAACAAGTTCAAACTCGGGATGACCGAGGACGAGGCGAATAAGCTCGGCGCCGGCATATCCAGCCGCACCGACAATTCCAACCTTTAAAGACATATCAGACTCCTTGTCTGCAGTTATGCACCAATGCGCATCCCGCAGCCGTCGTTATGAAGTAGGTTGAAACTTTAGCACCAAAAGATGCATATATACGCAAATCTTTTGCATATTCATGCATTGAAACATTCCCGACACATTCGCTCGAAGGAATTGACAAATAAATGCGGGCCCCACATTGCTCGGTGCGCCTTACGGTGACGTTGCAATGTGGGGCCCGCTACATGCGAGAATTTGAATTGTCGAGGTTGGTTGAAGAGCTCGTTTAGAGCTCGACCGGCACCCATTCGTCATGGTTGCAGATAAAGGCCTCGGGTTCCTCCACGCTAAAGAAGACGAGCGTGGGGTCGTTCGGCCCCTCATATTGCTCGCCCAGGCGCTCTAGATGCTTCCATCCGGCCTCACGCATATCGCCCGCCGCCTGGTCATCCAGGCCGGCACGCCCGCGCAAGATGAGCCAGCCGTGGCCCGGCCACCAACTCGTTGCCTCAAAGCGCTGGTTTTGCAGCAGCTCCTGCCACACGTCTTTGGTGCGCGCCGTCACAAACCACAGCTTGCCGTCCTGAATCTGAGCAAACGAAAACGGACGAACATGCGGCTGCCCGTCCACGCTCGTCGCCAGATACCATGCCGGCACCGACGTCAGATACTCCAGCACCGTATTCAATCCGTCCATGCATCCTCCTGGCACTAGTCCATTTGTGCGAATTAGAGCTCGAGCTGTTCCTCGCTGCCGTCGATATCGCAGAAGCGGGCAGCGATGTTGCGGACCGAGAAGAACGCGAGGCGGCCGTCGTTGGCACTCTCGTGATTCTCGCCAATGCCCACCATGTGCTTAAAACCAGCCTGGCGCACCCGGTCGCTCACGACCGCGTCGTCCTCGAGCGCAGCCTCGCCGGTCAGCACAATCCAACACTCCCCCGGTTTCCAGCCCGAGACCTCAAACTTGGGATTCGCGCTCAGCTCGGCCCACACGTCCTTGTCACGCGAGGTGCAAAACCACAGCTTGCCATCATCGACCATGGCAAACGAGAACGGCCTCACGCGCGGTTGATGTTCGTCCGCCACATCGGTCGTGGCCAGATACCACGCCGGAATACGCCTGAGATACGAACAGGCGCGCTCGAGCTGCGCCGTGCGATCGTTGTCGGTCATAGGGACCCCTTTCTTGCGATCGAATCGCGCCTAAACAAGTTGAAGGTTGATGACGATGACACACGCGAGCAGCAACGCCGTCACCACCGCAGCCAGCGCATCTCTGCGGCCAAATGCAAGCGTATGCAGGCGCGTGCGGCCCTGCTCGCCGTGATAGCAACGGGCATCCATGGCGGCCGACAGCGTCTCGGCATGACGGAACACGCCCGTGAACAGCGGAATCGCCACGCTGCCGAGCATACGCACGCCGCCGAGCGGACCTCCCGTCACGCGTGCACCGCGACTTGCCTGCGCGTCCGCCGTCTGCTTCATCTCGGTGGCGAATTGCGGCATAAAGCGCAGTGCAATACCCATAATCATGCCGAGTTCGTGCGCGGGAAGCCCCACGCGTGCAAACGGTGCAAGCAGGCGCTCAAAGCCCGCGGTAAGGTCGAGCGTCGGCGTGGTGAGCGTAATGACGCTCATGCCGGCCATCATCAAGGTCAGGCGGCAGGCCATAAAGGCGGCGGAATGCAGCGAGCCCTCACTTATCTGCAGAAAGCCGAGCTGCCACAGGATGCGCCCGCTTTGGTCGGTAAACAGGCTGAGCACCGCGACCACCACGACAATCCCCAGCAGCGGTGCAATCGACGATAGGACACGGCGTAACGGCACCCGGGATACGGCATAGATCAGGACAACGAAGGCCGCCACCGGAAGCAAGCCGCGGAAGCTACTGACCGTAAGCGTCGTGATCAGGAATACGAAACCCAAGAGCAACTTGGTGCGCGGATCCAAGCGGTGAATTGCGCTATCCCCGGGGTAGTAGCTGCCAAACGAAAACGCCTCCATTAGCAGCCCTCCTCTTGCGCGACCGTCTCGAATTTGGCCTTGCCCACGGCGCTCGAAACGCCACCCGAGCGACCGATCAGCAGGTCCGCCAACTCATCGGCCAGCGACTCAACCGTATAGAGCCCAGCGCAGCGCAGCGGCACGCCGGCCTCCGCAAGCGCCAGCGCCATGCGTTGGGCAGCGGGAACGCCCAAACCGATCGACTTGAGCTCATCCGCATGCGCAAACACCTGCGCGGGCGTGCCCTCGGCAAACACCGCGCCCTCGTTCATCAGGACGATACGGTCGCAGCAATTGGCCAGGTCATCCATGCTGTGTGAAACCATGACAACGGTCAGGCCCTCGCGGTGAAGTCGATCGATAAGCTCAAGGAAATCCCTGCGCGCAGCCGGATCGAGCCCCGCCATGGGTTCATCGAGCACCAGAACTTCGGGCTCCATGGCGAGCACACCGGCGAATGCCACACGCCGTTGCTGACCGCCCGAAAGCTCAAAGGGACTCTTGTCGCCGACCGTGGAAAGGTCGAGGCCCACGCGCGAGAGCGACGACTCGACGCGACGGTCGACTTCATCTTGCGGCAAGCCAAGGTTGTGCGGGCCAAACGCCACGTCCTGCGTCACGGTTTCGGCAAACAGCTGACGCTCGGGATATTGAAACACCACGCCGACCTTGGCCTTAACCGCGGCGGCGTCTTTCTTGTTTGACAGATCGAGCCCCAGCGCGCGAACGAATCCCTCCTGGGGGCGAATCAAACCGTTGAGATGCTGGACCAGCGTCGACTTACCCGAACCGGTATGACCTGCTAAGCCCAGGAACTCGCCGCGACGCACCGTCAGAGATACATCGCGCAGCGCCCACGGGCTGCTGGGGTCGTTTCCCCAGAGAGCCTGTTTATTCGATTTGCCCGCAGTGGCCGAGCGCTTGCGCCATCGACGGCGCTCGCGAGCACTCAGCGAGTAACTATGCGAGAGGTGCGAAATCTCGATGACGGGCTCCGACACGGCTGTCCCATCGGTTGCAGAGGAGGCGTTGTCAAGCACACGAGAATCGGATGCAGAAGGCCGCCCCGCGGCGTCTTCCCCACTCCGGTCGGCATATGTCTGCGCAATCTCGGCGACCATATCCGCCTCGCGCACCTGCGCATGAACGGGCACGCCCTTCGCACGAAGCGCCGTGCCCAAGCAGCACGACGCCGGCATATCCAGGTTGAGCTCCGCGAGCTCATCTGCCCGCGTCAGAATCTCCTCGGGCGTACCGAGCATGGCAACGCGCCCCGCCCGAAATACCGCGACACGATCGGCCTCGGCGGCCTCTTCCATAAAGTGCGTAATCATCACGATGGTCATGCCGCGATCGTGCAACGCGCGGCAAGCCTTCATGAGGCCCTTGCGTCCACGCGGATCGAGCATCGAAGAAGCCTCGTCCAATATGAGCACGCGCGGTTCCATGGCGAGCACACCGGCAAGCGCCACGCGCTGCTTTTGACCACCCGAAAGTGCATGGGTCTCATGGCGCTCAAAGCCCACCAGCCCCACGCCCTTCAGCGCCTCGCGTACACGCTGCGCAATTTGTGCCGATGGCACGCCAAGGTTTTCGGGACCAAACGCAACGTCATCTTCGACAAGCGTTGCCACCAGCTGGTCATCGGGATTTTGGAATACCATGCCCGCGGTCGAACGAATGTCGTAGACCAGCTCGGGGTCGGACGCATCCATGCCGTTGATGCGTACCGTGCCCGCATCGGGCTGCAACAGTGCATTCAGATGCTTGGCAAACGTTGACTTGCCCGACCCATTGCCACCGAGGATGCAGAAAAACTCCCCGTCTTCGATGTTCAGATCGACGCCGTCGAGTGCCGGTACGGCACCGTCATAGCTAAAGGAAACGCCCCGACACTCAATCATGCGCGGCCTTTGACCTGGTCCTTCTTGGGCGTGATGAGATTAGAGACCGCCTTGTACACCGCCAGCGTCAACACCGAGTTAAGGACGGTCTTGATAAGGTTGAACGGCAGCACGGCAGGAATCATGAGCGGGGCGATCACATCGACCGAGCCATACCAGAACCAAACGCCAATGGTCAGGTTTGCCACCATAGACAGCGCCGTAGCGGCAATAACGCCAAGCACCAGGCCAATCACGGCACCCTTGTAGGTATGCATCTTCTGGTAGACGATTGCCGCAGGCAGAATATAGCCCAGCGTGGCGACCAGGTTCATAAGCGCGCCGACCCAGTCACCCGTGGTGAGCGCATGGATGACAATCGCCATGGCGGCAACAGCAGTGCCGGCGCCAGGGCCATACGCAAAACCGCACACCATCGCCGGCACCAGCGACGGGTCATACGTCAAAAACGGCGCCGAAGGAAGGATGGGCAGCTGCACATACATAAACAGTGCTCCCAAGGCACACATCAGCGCCATGGTAACGAGCTGTTTGGTGCTCCACCTATTCGTGTTCTCAAAATGGATATGCTGCGACTGTTCAGACATAAGATCACCTGCCTCTTTCATCCGGACTCTAACCGTTGGTACTGGGATCTCACCAGTTCAGCCGGCATGCGAACCAACACACGCACGGGTCGCGGACTCATCGGCTCGGTCGCAGGTATCTCGCCCGCGCCACGGCGTCCCTTTGACACCGCCCGATTTACCGCCAGTGGGGAATTCCACCCCGCCCTGAAACAGCAATTGCAAGTGTAGCACGAGCAATCGTTCGCGCAAGTATGCCAAGGGTAATTTGTGGCGGGGATCAGTTGCCGCAACAACCACGTTCCCCACCCATCCCAAAGTAACGCGCCTTTCGCGCAAAGCGCGAAACAGCGAAGGGGACAAGCCACTGCAACAACCACATCCTCCACTCGCCCCAAAGTGGCGCGCCTTTCGCGGCAAAGCCGCGAAACAGCGACCGGGACACGTATTCCCAACAACCAAGTCCTCCGCCCACGCCGACCTCAAGGCCGTAAACGCAGGGAATCCGGGGGCGTGACGGGGGTTTCTCTCCGGAACATTCCGCACTGATATCTTCTGAATTGAAGACGCCGATGGCGTATCCATATACCATTGGCGTCGACACCATCAGA
>CAKUFT010000022.1 GCA_934650095.1 uncultured Collinsella sp. | reverse complement strand
AAGGGCATAGGCCTTATGGCCATGCCCGCAGGCTTGAAAGGCAAGGTTGGGTGCTACCGGTGGTCGGCGATGTAACCCAGGGCGACGGCGGCATAGGCCGCGGCGCCAAGGGGAAGCTCGGCATCGTTAAAGCGTGCCTTGGGATGGTGCTGGGCAAAATGCTCGTCCGTGTCGGTCACGGCTGCGCCCACGGTAAAGTACGCACTCGGGATCTCACTCGAAATGAGCGCGAAGTCCTCGCTTGCCATGGCGTGGAACAACGGCAGGAATGCGGCCTTGGGCAGCACCGCACCCACATAGCCAAGCGAGACTCGCGTCATACCGTCGTCGAGCACGAGCGGCGGAACATCTGAGAGCGTCTCGATGGTTGCCGGCGTGCGATACGTTGCCGCCACACCGTTGACGACCTCGGCAATGCGCTCCTTGAGGTGTGCCATGAGCTCGACATCGAAGCCGCGCAGCGTTCCCTCGAGCACACAGGTATCGGGAATGACGTTGGCCGCCAGACCACCGGCGAACTTGCCCACGGTCAGCGCGACCTCCTTGGCCGCCGGCACCTCGCGGGAGATGAGCTCCTGCAGCGCCAGGTGCACATGCACGCCAGCCGTGATGGGGTCGATGCAGATCTCGGGGCTCGAGCCATGGCCGCCCTTGCCCTGGAGCGTGATGCGAAAACCGTACACGCCCGAAAGCGCGGGGCTGCCATAGAGCACAAGACCGACCGGCGACTGGCTGTTGACATGCATGGCGAACGCGGCCTGGGGGCGCGGATTCTGGAGCAGGCCGTCGGCAATGGCGGCACGGGCGCCCTCAAAGGTCTCCTCACCCGGCTGGAACAGCAGCTTGACGGTAGCGTTGGCATCGACAAGCTCGGCCTCGCGGGCCTTGAGCAAACGAGCCGCGCCGAGCAGCGCTGTAGCATGCATATCGTGGCCGCAGGCGTGCATGCAGCCGTTGGTGGAGGCAAAGGGCTCGCCCGACTCTTCGGTGACAGGCAGGGCATCCATATCGCCGCGGAGCATGATGACCGTGCCGGCCTGCTCGTCCGCGCACGTACCATTACCCTGAGCGGCAGCTGCCGCGCCGGCGCCGATTAGGCCCACGACACAGGAACCGTCAACGAGCACGGTATAGGGAATATCCATCTCGTCCAGGCGTGCCTGGATATAGGCAGACGTCTGCGGAAGGTTGTTGCCGAGCTCGGGCATCTGATGGAGGTCATGGCGCCATACGGCAAGCTCATCGGCAAATGCCTGAGCTTCTTTAACCAGGCCATCGCCGATAGCGGCCTGTGCCGCCGTGGTGGCCTGAGGCGCTGGTTGCGGTTGAAAATCGGACAGAGCTGGTGCCATAGATGCCCTCCAATAACGTTTTTGCAGCAAGCACTTTGACAGCGTAAAGTGCAAGGTACTACTTTAAGGGCGATGCATAAAAAATGCCGCCCCAGAAGGGCGGCGCAACAAGTTGTTTACAATTGCGGGCGCGGCTTTCGACGCAAGAAATCGAAGTGCGTCTCGCTCAAGATAATCGATAGGAAGATGAGCGCAAAGCCTGCGAGCAGGCGCGAGGTGAGCGCCTCCCCCATCAGCAGTACCGAGAACAGCACGCCCGAGGGCGACTCCATCGAAAGAAGCAACGAGCCCGTCGAGGCCGGGACATGTGCCAGACCGACATTTTGGATGAGCAGCGCCACACACGTACAGCCCACCGAGAGGAAAGCCATCACGGCGGCAAAGCTCGGCGTCCATACAGACGCGGGCGCTTGAGTCTCAAAGAGCAGTGACGAAACCAGGCTCAAGACGCCATTGCCCACGAACATCCAAAACGTAATGACGTTGATGTCCATCTTGCGGCCGTACTTGGCGGTCACCGCCATCTGAATCGCGAAGAAGATCGCACCGCCCAGGGTAATAACATCGCCGGCATTAAACTCGACGCTATCGAGTGCCACCAAGCCGATGCCAGCTAAGCACAACAGCGCCGCGCCCAAGTTATAGCGAGTGAGCTTTTCGCCGCTCAAGAAGTAGCTCGCAAACGGAACGAGGATGCAATACGTGCCGGTCAAAAAAGCGCTCTTGCCCGCCGTGGTCTGCGCCAAGCCAATCGTCTGCAAACCGTAAGCGCCCCACATCAACGCGCCCATGCCAAGCCCGACGATCAGGTTACGGGCATTGAAATGCGCGATGATGCGCTTGTGGAAGATGGCGAACATGACCAGCGAAGCCGGAAGGAAGCGAACGTAGAGCAGTTCGAACACCGGAATGGTATCGAGCGCATCCTTCATGGTCGTAAAGGAATAGCCCCAGATGACCGCCACCGAAAGCAGCAAGACCTTCCAGAACAGCGGCGATCGCGCTCCGGCTCCACGGGAGGCACCGGCACCCAAATCCTCGCGGGCTACAGGGCTATCGGGCATCTTTTCGATTTCATCAACGGCATATTGGGGCATAGGGCATCCTCGCGCTCGGTCCGGGCGTGGTGTCCGCACGCGCATGGCCGCGTGCCGCCTCATGGTCAAATAAAAACAGGGCGCACCGGACCCCCGGCACGCCCCGCTACTGTAGCAACAACCAACGTTGCACCGCAATCCAGCGTACTAAAGTACCGAGCAGGAACACCTCGATGTTCCGGCAACGTCACGTTGTTGCACTAAATAAGTTTCGTACTCTCCAGCTTTTCGATGATCCAGTCGTTGGCTCTGATGACTGGGCGGCGGAAGACGATGCCCAGGGCGAGCGACGGAATCAGGTAGCTTGCCAAGATGCCCAACTCCACCCAGTACTCCATATGGTACGCACCGGCCATGGCGGCGTGCATGGCGTTGATGCCGTGGGTGAACGGCAGGAACGGATAGATCGCCTGGAACACAGGGCCGGTCATCTCGATGGGGAACGTACCGCCCGAGCCGCCGACCTGCATGACCAGCAGCACGACAGCGAGCGCCTTGCCGATATCGCCAAACGACACCGTGAGCGTGTAGACGATATTAGAGAACACGAGGCTCGCGACCCAACCCGCCAGTACAAACTGCAAGGGGTTGTCGCACTGGATGCCAAAGAACAGGATGTCGCCCGCGCACACGAGCGTCGCCTGCAGCAGGGCCAGGCCACCAAAGAACAGGTAACGGCCCAGATAGATCTCGTGCAGACGCACGGGAATGAGTTCGTTGATGAGCTTGTCATTGACCGAAACCTTCATCATGGCAGCCAACACGATCGAGCCGACCCACAGCGACAGAATCGTATAGAACGGTGCCATGGCCGAGCCGTAGTTGCGGATCGGATAGACCGGCTTGCGGTCGAGCGAGACGGGTCCCGAAAGCGATACGGCAAGACCCTCGGGATCGTTGCCGATCATCGTCTTGATCGTGGCAAGATCGTCCGACATCAGGGCGCCGTCGAGCTCGGACTTGAAGGCACTGATCTTATCGGATGCCTCGCCCAACTGATCGGAAGCCTTGTTGACCAGTTTAGCGGCCTTGGAAAGGCCCTTCGCGAGCGAACCGGAAGCGTCGGTTAGACCGGCAACAGCACTATCGAGATCGCCCGAGATACCGTTCAGGGAATCCAGAACACCCGAAATGGTCTTCTTGAGTTCCTTGGCCTTGACCGAGAACGTGGAATCGTAATCGATCTTGGAACCCGAGATGCCAGCCTTGGCATCGGCGATCGTCTGGTCGACCTCGGCACGGGACGCATTGACCTTTGCCATGCTGTCCGTGAGCGATGTCGCGATGCTCGTCAGCTCCTTGGCATTATTGCGGTACTCCGTCGCGGTTTTACCAAGCTCCGCAGCCGCGTCCTCAAGCCCCGCCTTGAGCTTGTCGTTGCTCACCTGCCCGGCAAGACTGCGGAGTTTATCCGCCGTCGCATCGATCTCGTCGGCACGCGCATTAAGCGAGGCTGCGCCATCGTTGAGTTGGGACACCGTCAGGTCGACATGCTGGTTCGCAGCATCAAAGGCCTTTGCGAGCTCGGTGGATACGTTGTCGAACGAACCGGCGCTCCCATCAATCGCGGCATCGATCGCGTTGCTGGCGGCTTTGAGCGCTTGCTCGGAATCAGCGATGCCGCTTTCGGCATGCTCCATCAGCTGCTTCACCGATGCCTCGGTCGTACCGGCCTGCTTGAGCAAACCACCCGCCGACGTCAGCGAATCCGACGTTGAATTCAAAATGCCCGCGAGCGACCCTGCGCTGGCCTGAATGTCCTGTAGATCCTCGACTGAATCGCCGAGTGTCGAAGACAGGTTGGCGATAAAGTTGCTGATCTCGTCGGTGCTCATGTAGTCGAGCAAGCTAGACACCGTTTTAAGTCCGATGGACGTGATGGTCTCGGTAAAGGTCTCGTTGACCTGACTCTGAACGGCACTCGAACCCTTTTCGGTCACGATCTGGGCGATGGCGTTGGCCTTCTGGTTCTCATAGAACTCAATGTCTGCGTGCTTCACGTCGGTCGAGAAAAGCGTCATCATATCGGCGCTAAAGCTCTTGGGGATAACGACTGCCGCATAGTAGGCCCCCGACTTAACGCCCTCGATGGCCTTGTCGCGATCGTTGAGCACAACCCAGTCAAAGTTCTCGTTGCCACGCAGGCTCGCGGTCACGTTTTCACCCACGTTGATCTCGACGGGGATCAGGTCGCTCTCGTAGCCTTCATCGGTATTGACCACGGCAATCTTGAGGTTGCCGGTGTTGCCATACGGGTCCCAGCTGCCGGTGATGTTAAACCACGCGTACAGGCACGGCACAATGATCAGACCCATCACAACGATCATGCCAATCACAGAGTGAGACACGTTTTGAACGTCGCGCTTAAACAGGTGCAGGATGTTCTTCATTTATGCCTCACCTCCTTTGGAGTGCTTGCCAAGCGGAGCGCTGTCCTCGTTCATCACAAACGTGTCGTCCCCGTTCTCGGGAACATGGTGCGCATCGAAATGAGTGGGCTGGTCGGCAGCCCGGGGCTTGGACGTTGAGCCCTGCTCGCTGGCGTTGAGGCCAAACATGCGACGAGCGGCCGGGATGGCAGCCGTGTGCTCGCGCATCTCGCGGCGCAGGTCCTCGTCCGAGAGTGCCGAGATGCGCATCTGAACATTCAGGCTCGCGCGAATGTACTCGATATTGATGAGCCAGCCACAGATGGCGATAACCGAGATAATCCAAATAACCAGCAGGATGATCTTGCCGTTATTGTCGATATCGAGAACCGTCGACAACACGAAGAGCAGGATTTGCACGCCCACCACGGCGGCAAAGCCGCCCTTGATGTAGTACGGATAGCGATGCTCGAAGGTCACGGCGCGCTGGAGGACTTCGCGACGGTACGAATCGGAATCGAGCATGACGCGCATGGCCGTACGCAGCGAATAACGCTGACGAGGCAGGTCGTTGGATTCGCAGATCATCATGCCCGTCGTGGAGAGTTCCTTATCGAAGAGCAGGTTGAGGTTGAGCAGCAGCGGACGCAGCTGCAGGCCGATAAAGAGCGCGATGATCAGGAACACACCCAGGATGCACAGGTTAAAGAGGTAATTAAACGAGTACATGCCGCCGACGGTCTCGCGCAGCAGGTTAATGCCATAGGTAAAGGGCAGCAGCGGATGGAGCCATTGGAAGAAGCCGGGCATCATCTCGATGGGGTACATGCCCGACGAGCCTGGAATCTGCACGATGACGAGAATGACGCCGATCGCCTTGCCGATATGCTTAAACGTGGTGGACAGCGCATAGATGATGTTGACGTACGTAAACGAGATGGCGATGCCGCCCAGCACAAAAAGCAATGGGTTGACGCACTGCACGCCGATAATCAGGTCGCCCACCGTCACGATAATGGCCTGGAATGCGCCCAGGATTACCAGCAGCAGCCAACGGCCAAAGTAGCCCTGACGAGCGGTAAAGGTGCCGATGCCCTCGCGATCGACTTCGAGCTTGTAGATAGCGATGAGCACGTAGCCGCCTACCCAAAGCGCCAGGTTGGTGTAGAACGGAGCGATACCCGAGCCAAAGCTCTTGACCGGATAGATTGCCTTGGACGTCAGCTCAACCGGAGACGCCATGAAATCTGCCACGTCATTGACGTCGACATTCATCAGGTCGGCCAACTCGCCCATGGACTCGGACGTTTGAAGCGCCGCGATATCGTTGGCAGCGGTTGCAAGCTTGTCCTGAACCTTGGCAAGTGAGGCATCGGTCTGGGAGAGCGTGGCCTTTGCCTGTTTGAGGGTAGCATCGAGCTGCGACAGCGTGCCGCGCGCATTTGCAATCGTAGGGGTAAGCCCCGACACGATACCGGTCAGGTCGCCTGAAACGGCGGCAAAGGAATCAAGCGCGTTGGATGCCTTCGGCAGCGCGTTTTGACCGAGGTCCGTCTGGGCCTGGCCAATGTTGGTCGCGCCGGTTTGAATCGCGCTATTGATAGCATCGCTGGCACCCGAAACGGCCGAGGCGTCATTCGCAATAGCGCTTGACTGTGCGGAGAGATCATCTTTAACGGCCTGAAGGCTCTCGTTTTGTCCTCGTAGCGTGTCGATTGTCGACGCGATCAGCGCGTTGATCTCTTCCGAACCCGTCGGTGCGCTGTCAGCAAGTTCCTGCAGCTTATCGATAAGGGCCTTGTTATGATCAATCGTCGTCTGAAGCGATTCGAGCGAGTTGTCGATACGAGTGGTCGTTGACGTCAGGGCGCCCGTCATCTTTCCGACGGCGGCGTTTGCGGATGCCGATGTCTTGGTCAGCGCGAGGCTGCCCTCAGAGAGCGCCTTCGAAAGCGAGGTGATGGACTTGCCCGCCGTGGTGCGAGCCTCGCCCAACAAGTCATTACCCTGAGAAATCGCCTGTGTAAGCGAAGGGGCCTGCCCCTGCAAGCCGGCAAGTGCCACGTCAGCAGAAGCGATGGCACCGCTCGTCTTATCGATGGCGGTATTCATGTCGCCGATGGAGTCGCGCACTTCGCTCAAGGTTTCGGACGCCTCGGACACCGAGCTCGTCAGCGAATTCTGCGTCTGGGTAGCTTTGTCCTTAAGATCGATACCCGCATCTTTCGCAATGCCGGCCACCGTCTCGCCCACCGTGGAGACAAACTCCGCGTTAATCTGCTCCTCAATAGTATTGGCACCGGTATCGGTGACCTTAGGCGCAATGGCGCTCTTTTTCTCATTGACGTAGTACGTGAGCTTGGGCTGATGGTAATTGCCGTCGAGCATCGATACGAGATTGTCAGAGAAATTCTTGGGGATCACGATGGCAGCGTAATACTCGCCGCTCTCGACGCCCTCCTTGGCATCGGCGGCCGAGTCGACGAAGGTCCAGCCCAGCTGATCGTTCTCTTTGAGCTTGTCGACCACTTTATCGCCTGCGTTGAGCTCGCCCACCAGGTCATTCTGGGTGCCCTGGTCGTTGTTGGCGATGGCGATCTTGATGCCCTGGGTGTTTCCATACGGATCCCAGTTGGCAACGATGTTGTACCAGGCGTACAGCGAGGGAATGACGCACACGCCCAGGGTAACCACCAGGGCGACGGGGTTCACGAGCAATCGCTTGATGTCGCGTTTAAAGATCGCAAAGGACACCTTTGCATCGGATAGTTTGCTGCCGAGACTCACGCTTGGACCATCCATCCTGTCGTTTAGCCGAATCATGCTATTAACAACCATTGTACGAAGGCACTTTGGCGCCTCGCGGCACAATGGTGCTGAGTTTTGCGGGTAGCAATATACTACGAAGATGAGTTAACGTACAGATGTACAGTATCTCAAATTCCCGCAGCTCACAAAACCACAACCCGCACAAATTAGCTACCCAACGGTCACGCCGATGTTTTGGCAACGAGAGTGGATTTTCGGACGCCTATAAATCGAGAGTGGAAAATCTCCCACTTCAAGCCCACATTCGAGCCAAAAGCGGGAGATTATCCACTCTCGTTCTAATCTAGTTACGGTGCCGTATCCCCGAACTACATCAAGTTGCAGACAGCTGCCGCAAAGGCTACGGGGTCCTCGGGGAGAATGCCTTCGACCAGCAGGGCCTGGTCGTAGAGCAGGCCGGAGTACTGCTTGATCTTATCGGCGTCGCCCGCCTTCTGGGCGGCGACGAGCTTGGCAAAGACGGGATGTTTGGCGTTGAGCTCAAGCACGCGCTGGCTCTTGGGCATGCCATCGGGCGCGCCCTCGGGACCCTTTTGGAGCACCTTCTCCATCTCGAGCGACAGCGGGCCCTCGGTGGTAATGCATGCGGGGGCGTCGGTCAGGCGAGCGGAAACAGCGACCTTCTCGACCTTGTCGCCGAGCGCCTCCTTCATGGCGCTAAAGAGGTCCTCGTTCTCCTTGGTGGCGTCCTCGGCCTCCTTCTTCTCATCCTCGGTTGCCAGATCAAGATCGCCGGTCGCGACGTTCTTGAGCTCCAGATGACGATCCTCAACCTCGGGCTCGGCACCATCGGCCACGGCCTTCTCGGCAGCCTCGCGAGCAGCATCGTCCTCGTAGACCTTGGGCATATCGGCGGCCACGTACTCGCGCATGGCCTGGAACGTGAACTCGTCCACATCCTGCGTCAGCAGCAGCACGTCGTAGCCGCGATCGAGCACGCCCTTCACCACGGGCATCTTGGCCAGGCGCTCACGCGAGTCGCCGGCAGCGTAATAGATGGCCTTCTGGTCCTCGGGCATACCCTTGGCATACTCGGCCAGAGTGATCATCTTCTGCTCCTTGGCAGACCAGAACAGCAGCAGGTCGGCGAGCTCATCGGCCTTCATGCCATAGCTCGAGTAGATGCCGTACTTAAGGCCGCGGCCAAAGTTCTCAAAGAACTTCTCATAAGCCTCGCGGTCGTTGTCGCGCATGTCCTCGAGATCGGCGGTGATCTTCTTTTCCACACGCTTGGCGATAGCCTTGAGCTGACGGTTCTGCTGCAGCGTCTCACGCGAAATATTGAGCGTCACGTCGGCAGAGTCCACGACGCCGCGCACAAAGTTGTAGTAGTCGGGCAGCAGATCGTCGCACTTCTCCATGATCAGCACGTTGGAGCTGTAGAGCGACAGACCCTTCTCGTAGTCCTTGCTGTACAGATCGAACGGTGCGCGACCCGGAACAAACAGCAGAGCGTCGTACTCGAGCGTGCCCTCGGCATGGAAGCTAATGGTGCGGGCGGGATCGTCAAAGTCGTGGAACGTGGACTTATAGAACTCGTTGTAGTCCTTCTGCTCCACGTCGGAGCTGCGCTTCTTCCAGATCGGCGTCATGGAGTTGATGGTCTCGAGCTCCTGGTAGTCCTCGTACTCGGGCGTGTAATCATCGCCGGCGTCCTCGGGCTTGGGCTTCTGGCGGCTCTTGGAAACCATCATCTGAATCGGATAGCGCACATAGTTGCTGTACTGCTGAATCAGGCTCTTGAGGCCCCACTCGGTCAGGAAGCGGTCATAAGTCTCGGCCTCACCGTCGGCGTCGAGCTTCTCGTTCTCACGCAGCGTCAGGATGACGTCGGTACCGTGCTCAGCACGCTCGCCGTCCTCGATGGTATAGCCCTCAAGGCCGTCGGACTCCCACACGTGCGCTGTGTCCTCGCCATAGGCGCGGCTGACGACCTTCACGTGGCTGGCGACCATAAAGGCAGAGTAGAAGCCAACACCAAACTGGCCGATGATGTCGACATCGGAGCCCTGCTGCTCGGCGTTCTCGGTCTTAAACTCCTCGGAACCGGAGTGTGCGATGGTGCCCAGGTTGCGCTCGAGTTCCTCGGCGGTCATGCCAATACCGTTATCCGAGATCGTGATGGTACGCGCATCCTTATCGAAGGAGACGCGAATGGCCAGGTCGCCCTGGTCGAGCTTGACGCTCGAATCCTGCAGGCTCTTAAAGTTGAGCTTGTCGACGGCATCGCTCGCGTTGGAGATAAGCTCGCGCAGGAAGATTTCCTTGTTGGTATAGATGGAGTTGATCATGAGGTCGAGCAGTTTTTTGCTCTCGGTCTTAAATTGACGCATGTGCAGTCCTTTCGCGCTACCCCTGCCCGCAAAAACGGCTCGGTTGCCCGAGCCGCATTGCAGACCTGCTATGTTCAGACTTAGATTTTATAACCCATTAGCGCGCATATATACATACGGAATCGAAAAACTGTATGTCGGAACGCCCATGCGTCGATTGCCGAGGAGTGTCCCCCCCCCCCCGCTGCCGGCCGAAAAGGAACGTCCCTATCTGTCGCTCACGCGTTTGGCCATCCAGGCATGGGGCTGGCCTTCGTCCTCATAGTCCACCGGCGCGATCTGCGTGTAGCCCGCCTTGGCGTAGAGCGGCAGGACATATTCTTGAGCGTGCAGCTTTATGAGCTTGGCACCGGCATCGCGCGCGGCGGCATCACTCGCCTCCACAATTTTGCTTGCCAGACCACGACGGCGCATCGAGGGCAACACCGCGACGCGTCCCATAATGAAGGTCTCCCCTGCCGCAACGCCTTCGTCCATCTCGCATGCCGGGGACACCGGAGCTTCCGCGTCGGCCGCACGCTCCAGCTCCTCGGGAAACACGCGCGAACACCCGGCAAGCTCGCCGTCTACATAGAGCGTCACATGAATGCAGTTCGGATCCTCATCGATAGCGTCAAACTCGTTCTCGTAGCCCTGCTCATCCATAAAAACGGCGCGGCGCACCAGCGCCGCGTCATCAAAGCAATCCGTCTTCAGTTGGATATCCATGTCAGCCCCTCCATTCACTGCGAACGTTAGGGACCAATTTTAGCGAAAATGAGCTCCGCGAACGCTGAACTTCGCGCGCGCCTTCGCCAGACAATCGTAATGCCCCACGTTATGGGCGTCGCTCGCGATAAAGCTGTACAGGTTCTGATCGAACAGACGCTGCGCGGGCTTTTTCTCGCGACCAAAGCGACCGCCGGCAATGAAGTCCGCCGACGCCTGCAGCTTACAGCCCATTTCGACCAGACGCTCGGCTACACCCACGTCCTTTTGTACGGCACGATAACGCTCAGGATGGGCAATGATCACCTGGTAGCCACGGCACTGCAAATCGTAGATCGTGTTCTCGTACTCTCTAAACGCATACGCATCGGCGTGCGTCGAGAGCTCGAGCAGAAACTCGTTGGTCCCATCGAAATGCAGGTGCTCCGCGGCATCAATGCCAAGCTCGACAAGCTTGCGGTGGTTGACCTCAAAGCCCATCTGAAGCGGAAAACCATCAGCGTTATCACGCAGCAGCTCAAAAGCATCCCACATCTTGTCGTAGTCAAAATAGGGATCGCGGCAGTGCGGAGTGCAAACGATTCTGGTTACACCGGCCCGCTTGGCAGCCTCGAGCATCGCCAGGCTCTCATCGAGATCGGCGGCGCCGTCGTCTACACCCGGCAAGATATGGCAATGAATGTCACGCATAGGTCGGCCTTAATCAACTAAACGTTTGCTCGGTTGGTGAAGATACCCTTTTTGGAAGCGCCCTGATCGCCAGAGCCCTTCTTTACCTTCTTACCGTCCTTGGTGTAGTAAGAATAGTAGTACTCGCTGGTCTCGGTCTCGCAGTAATTCATAACGGTACCGATAAGCTTGACCTTCTCGGACTTCTTGAGCTGACCGATGGCGTTGAGTGCTTCCTCGCGCTTGGTAAAGTCCTCGCGCACCACGAACAGCGTACCGTCGGTCAGGCTGGCGATCTCGGCAGCATCGATGAAGGTGCCGACCGGAGGAGCATCGAAGATGACGTATTGGAACTTGGCAGACAGTGCCTTCACCAGCTTGGCAAAACGGTGTGACACGATAATGTCCGCGGGGTTGGGAATGTGCGGCTCGGCATCGAGGAAGTAGAAGTTCTTCTGGCCCGTCTCGACGATCGCCTGGTCGATGGAGATCTGCTCGGACAGGACCGCGTAGAGTCCGCCGCGCGAACGAACGCCGAGCATATCCGAAAGGGACCTGCGGCGCATGTCGGACTCGACCAGGAGCACGGATTTGCCGCTCGTGGCGATAGCCTGAGCAAGATTGATGGAAACCGTAGACTTGCCCTCGTTGGGAATCGAGGACGTAACGGTGATGGTGCGAATGGGGTCGTCCACGCTCGCAAAGCGAATGTTGGCCAGAAGGGTCTTGGCGGCATTCTGGACGACGAGCTTATCGGTGTTCTTTGCCTTAGCCATGCCTATTTACCACCTTTCATAGCCGGAATTCGGCCAACAACGGGAATGCCCAGGAGCTCTTCTGCCTCTTCGGCACCGCGGATGCGGGTGTTGAGCATGTCTGCCAAGACGACATAGGCAACTGCGATAAAGATACCGGCGAGGAACGCGACGGCAACGTACAGCATGCGCTTGGGACCGCTGGGGACCTCGGGGGTCTTGGCCTCGTCGATAACGTTGATGCTCTGGGCAGCGCCGACGTTCTGGGCGACCGTACTCACCGAGCTGGCCATGGCCTTAGCGACCTCAGCCGTCTCCTTGGCATCGGTGCCGGTGACCGAAAGGGTGATGACGCGCGTCGTGGTCTCGGAGGAAACGGAGACCTTATAGTCATCCAGGTCAGCAAGGCCGAGCTCTTTGGCGGCACCGCTCTTAACGCTATCGCTATCGAGCAGCGTGGCGATATCGTTGGAGAGCATCTGGCTCGCCGAGAGGTCGTTGTAGCTCATCTGACCGCTATCGTCAGTCTTGGCGAGAATGTACATGCTCGTCGTCGCGGTATAGGTGTTGTCCATCGCAACAAAGGACACGATGCCCATGGCGATCGCACAAACCACCGGAAGGGTGATGACCAGCTTGAGATGCTTTTTGAGCAGCTGGAACAATTCGAGAAGGGTCATGCAGCTTGCCTTTCAGTTCCCCAGTTCGTATTGACAAAACTGTCCGTATGTTATCGCATCTTTTTACTGAGACCAAACTCTATACATAAGAAACAGCCTCTCCTGTAAAAATGACGGGAGTGCCTGTAAAATTGCACAACAACGCCGCACCAGAAAGTCCGATGCAGCGTCTGCGCGAATAACTATGTTGTATCGCTATGCGAATGGCTCGTCCTGCTGTATGGGAAACGTCACCGTAATGGTGGTTCCCACGCCCGGTTCGCTCTCCAGGTCGATATCGGCGTGATGGTACAGGGCGGCATGTTTAACGATCGCCAGGCCCAGACCCGTTCCACCGCGTGCCTTTGATCGACTCTTGTCCACGCGGTAGAAACGCTCGAACACCTTGCCCTGCTCCTCGGGCGCAATGCCAATACCCGTGTCGGCAACCGACAGATACGGACGCCCTTCATCGGTGGTTCCACAGCGAAGCGTGACCGTACCGCCCGGTCGGTTATAGCGAATGGCGTTGCTCGCAAGGTTATAAATGAGCTCATCGATCAAGCGCGATACACCTTCGATGACCACGGACTTGGTCTCATGGCCTATCGTCACGTTAGCCTGGCGGGCAACCTGCTCAAGACGCTGTTCAACCGCCAAGATGGTGCGCGAAAGCTCGATGGGCTCCGTGGAACCAATGGGCACCGCCTCGCCTTCAGTCGCCCGCTCGGCCTCATCCAGGTTGGATAGCGTCAAGATATCGTTGACAAGCGCCGCCAAACGGCCAGCCTCACGATAGATACGCCCGCCAAACATGCGCAGGTCATCCTCGCCCTCGACCATGCCGTTTGCGATGAGCTCGGCATAGCCCGAAATCGCCGTAAGCGGCGTCTTGAGCTCGTGGGTAATGTTGGCCGTAAACTCACGGCGCATACGGTCGTTATCGGCCAGCACCGCCATCTGGCGCTTGAGCTCCTGTCGTTGCGATTCGATACGTTCCAGCATGGGGACCATCTCGGCATAGGCATGCTCATAGCTACGGCGCGGGTGGTCCAGATCGACCTCTTGCAGTGGCGCGATAATAGCGCGGGACTCGCGACGTGCCATAAAAAATGAGAGCACCGCACCTGCCGCCGCAATAAGCAGCATCGGCGCCACGAGCGACAGCAAAATCGCCGCAACGCCAGGCTGAGCTTGCGCCAGGCGGACAACTTGACCGTTATCGAGCCGGACGGCGCGGTACAGCATAATTTCGTCGAGCGTAGAACTCGAACGCTCCGCGGAGCCCGTGCCGTTCTCGAAAGCCTCGGCGACCTCGGGACGATCGCTGTGGTTGGGCAGCATAGAGGGCGAGGCCTCGTTGTCGTAAGCAACCGATCCATCATTGTTGATCAAAGTGATACGCAAATCCTCGCGATCGAGGCTGCGCAAGAACGCAATAGGCTCCTGCTGCTCGTTGAGGGCGGCGGCGATGAGCTCAGTTTCCTGCGAAAGGTTGGCGCTCGTGGCATCTGCCAGGGTATTTTGCACAAAGAATGCACCCAACACCGTAAACGCCAAGATGACCGTCATGGCGCAGATAAAAATCGTCACAAACACACGGTGCGACAGCGTGCGCTTTCCCTGAGGGGCGAAAACCACGGGCTACTCCTCGGGCGCGCTAGCCGCAATGCCGACGTCTTCGGCATCGTCGCCGGCCGAAGGCTCAGCCAGGCGATAACCCACGCCGCGTACCGTCTCGATGGCGCCCGCATGCTCGCCGAGCTTTTGGCGGAGCGTCTGCACATGCACGTCGACGGTACGCGAACCGCCGTCAAAGTCCCAACCCCACACGCTCTGCAGCAACGCCTCGCGGGTAAAGACCACGCCGGGCTTGCGCATGAGATACTCGAGCAGGTCGAACTCGCGCAGGGTGAGCTTGAGCGGCTCACCGGCAACAGTCACCTCACGGTGGCTGGGCGAAAGCACGATATCGCCCACGCTGAGCACATCGCTCGCCTGCTTGACCATGCCGCCGCGGCGCAACAGCGCACGACAGCGGCTTGCGAGCTCCATGAGCGAAAACGGTTTGGTCAGGTAGTCATCGGCACCGCCGTCGAGCGCCATGACCTTGTCGAGCTCGGTGTCCTTGGCGGTGAGCATCATAATGGGCACCGTCGCCGTCAGGCGGTCGGCGCGCAGGCGACGCATAATTGCCAAGCCATCGGTATCGGGCAGCATGATGTCGAGCAGGACAGCATCGGGCACCCGTCGCGCCACGGCAGCCTTAAACTCGCCATCGCACGAAAAGCCCTCGGCCTCAATCCCCTGCTTGCGCAGTGCATAGACCGTCAAATCCCTGATGTTGTCATCGTCCTCGACGTAATAGATCATGTTGAACCCCTTTGCGGCCGGTATGACCGCATCTTAACCCTAAAGGCGCCTGCACTAGATAGTATCAGCCAAAACGGCCCGTCAAATAATCCGCCGTACGCGGATCGGTCGGATTCTTAAAGAGCTGCGCGGTAGGCGCATACTCCACCAGCTCGCCCAGCAAAAAGAACGCGACCGAGTCGGAAATGCGCGCGGCCTGCTGCATGTTGTGCGTAACGACTACCAACGTGCAGGTCTCCTTGAGCTCGCAGGCCAGCTGCTCAACCACCAGCGTCGACACAGGGTCGAGCGCCGAGGTCGGCTCGTCCATCAGCAGAATGTCGGGCTGCACCGCCAGCGCACGGGCGATACACAGGCGCTGCTGCTGTCCGCCCGAAAGACCCAGGCCCGACTCCTTGAGCTTGTCCTTAACCTCGTCCCACAATGCGGCGCGGCGCAGGGAGTCCTCGACCAGCTCGTCCAGCACAACGCGATCGCGCACGCCCATGCCGCGAGGGCCATAGGCAACGTTGTCGTAGATGCTCATAGGAAACGGATTGGGGCGCTGGAACACCATGCCCACGCGCTGACGCAGGCGGCAGATATCGTAATCGCCCAGGATATCCTGGCCGTCGAGCGCAATCTTGCCCTCGATACGACAATCCTTGATGCTATCGTTCATGCGGTTAAAGCAGCGCAGCAGCGTCGACTTGCCACAACCAGAAGGCCCGATAAACGAGGTAATCTGCTTGTCGCGGATCTTGATGGACACGTCCTTGAGCGCATGATGGTCGCCATAGAACAGGTCGAGGCCCTCCACATCGATGCGCGTCGGCGAGGCCGCAAGGTCCTCTGCCGTGGGGCGAGTCGCATCCCCAACTTCGCGCTCGTGCGCGGCCTCGGCCTGCGCTTCCATGAGTTCCTCAAGCTCCGTGGGCTCCATAGCCGCAGCAGCCGTCATACCGCATACCTCCATATCGATATCAATTCAGCAGTATCGATAGTAGGAATCGCGGCTCATACGCACGTGAGCGCATTGTCAAGTGTTTGTAAGGGCACCTTGGCTATGCAGCGGGCAGCTCGATGGTGAACATCGTATGCTCGGGCGTCGATTCGCATGCGATACTGCCGCCGTGCGCTGTAACAATCTCCTTGGCGATGGCAAGCCCCAGTCCAGCGCCGCCGCGGTTGGTCGCACGCGCCGCATCCAAGCGATAGAACTTCTCAAAGATCACTTTGAGCTTTGCCGCAGGAATAGGATCGCCCTGGTTGATAAAGCGCACGCGCACGCCGCCATCATCCGTGCGCCTCGCCTCAATCGTGATCGTCGAACCTTCGTAGCTATAGGCGACGGCGTTTTTCATAATGTTGTTGAAAACGCGGGCCATCTTGTCGCCATCCACGAGCACCGTCAGGTCCTCGTGGATATCAACCTGGGCCTCCTTGCGCTGCTCGTTGAGGATGGGGTAGAACTCGTCGGCCACCTGTGCCAGCAACAACCCCAAGTCGACGTAACCGCGCGTGAGCACGATGTCGTGGAAGTCGAAGCGCGTGATGTCGAAGAACTCCTCGATGAGCGCATCGAGGCGGTGTGCCTTGTCGAGCGCCACGCCTGTAAAGTGCGCGCGCTGCTCGAGCGGTAAATCGGGGGCCTCCTGCAAGAGCGAAAGATAGCCCACCACGCTGGCGAGCGGCGTGCGCAAGTCATGGGCAAGGTAAGTAACAAGATCGTCCTTGCGATGCGACTCGTCGCGCAGAGCCTGTTGGACCTTGCGCTCGCTATCGCGCACGCTATTGAGTGCGCCCTCGACCTCAAGAAAGTCACCGTCGATGTTGTCCCACGCGTCGGGGTGATCGATCAGGCGATCTTGGATACGGGCGGCAAGCACACGGTCGGCATGCTGCTCCCCCTGTTCATAGCCCTGGTAGTACAGAGCGCGGCCGCAAAAGAACAGGACGCACACGGCAAGTGCCAGCACAAAGCCGAGCATGTTGAACACAAAGCCGGCATCGAACAGCACCGGCCCCTCGATGCCACCGAGCGCCATGGCACCGATCGCCAGCGTCATGGCCCATGCGGCACCGCCAATCACCACGCAACGACGTACGATTTCAAAGCGATCGATCAGCAAAAAACCGACGAGCAGCACCACCAGAATGCCGACGATGTTGTCAATGCCGATCAGCAGCAGGCTCAGTAAAAAGAGCAGCACCGTCGCGAGCGCGCGATTGTCGACAACTGACCTTACATGCTCAAAAAGTCGATCGGGTACCTCAAACGCCCGCCCGTTGCTATTTGTCATATCCGTTTTCCTCACAAACAAAGGCTTTATTCGATGATGTAGCCGACACCCCAGACGTTCTTGATAAAGCGCGGCTTTTGGGCATCGTCGCCGATCTTTTCGCGCAGATGGCGAATGTGCACCATCACTGTGTTGTTGGAGCCGGGCATAAAGTCCTCGTTCCATACCGCGCGGAACAGGTCCTCCACGGGTACTACGCTGCCGCGATGCTCGACCAGATACAGCAGGATGGAATACTCGATGGGCGTCAGGCGCACCTGCCCGCCGTCCACCGCCACGGCGCGGGCGTCACGGTTGATCTCGAGGCCGTCGAGCTGAATGAGCGGGGACTCGGTCGCTTGCGCGCGGCTGCCGTAGCTGGTGTAACGGCGCAGCTGGGCACGCACGCGCGCGATGAGCTCCAGCGGGCGAAACGGTTTGACAACGTAATCGTCCGCGCCGAGCGAAAGTCCCTCAATCTTGTCTTGTTGGGCATCGCGTGCCGTCAGCATAATCACGGGATAGGTATGGCTGGCACGAATCGTGCGCAACAGCTCAAAGCCATCGATATCGGGCAGCATGACATCTAACAGCGCCAGATCGAACTCTTGCTCCAAGATCGCCTTGGCCGCATCGGCTCCGCTGTAGGCGATCTGAACATCAAAGCCCTCTTTTGTAAGGTAGATGCCAACCAGGTCGGCGATGGCCTTCTCATCGTCAACCACCAAAATGCGCTCGTTCATGCGTGCTCCTCTCGCGCTCCATTATGCCCGAGGGGACGCCCGGCACACACAACAAGCGTGGGCGATTAAGTCGACCTTAAGCACCGACATGCCCGTTCGGGCGCAAACGCAGCCCGCGCACGCACGCGATGACCGTCATCACCGCCAAACGATATACTCTAGAGCCAGAAGAGACCATCCCGTCGAAAGCGAAATCTGTGAAGTCCCTCACCTCTTTTGCAAAGCGCTCTACCAAGCTTGCCGCTGGCTTTGCCTGTGCCGTTGCCCTTGCTCTTGGCATACCCACCGTTGCCGGTGCCCAGGTGCTCACGACCGACAACGTGTGTGGCAAAACCGCCGATGCACGCGGCATCACGGCTGAGAACCTGCCCGATATCGATGCGACCAATGCCCTCGTCATGGGCAAAGACGGTACCGTCTACTATGGACGCGGCGCCGATGAGCAAGTCAAGATTGCCTCGATCACCAAGGTAATGACCGCAATCCTGACTGTCGAGAACTGCAAGATGGACGAGAAGGTGACGGTGAGCAACGCCGCGGCCACCGTGGGCAACTCGACTGCCGGCCTGCTCGAAGGCGACGAGCTCACCGTGGAGCAGGCACTGCGTGGCTTGATGATTCCCTCGGGCAACGACGCTGCCATCGTGCTCGCCGAATATGTGGGCAAAAAGATCGACCCCAAGACCAAGGACGCCGAGGCGACGTTCGTTAAGGCTATGAATGAGCGCGCCAAGAAGCTCGGCTGCACCGGCACGGTCTTTGAGAACCCGCATGGTCTGGACTTTGATGAATGGGCCGGCGACATGCACTCGACTGCACACGACGTGGCGCTGATGATGCAGGAAGCCATGAAGAACGACACAATCCGCGAGGTCGTGGCGAGCGAGGATTCTTGGATTGAGGTCACAGGTGCCGACGGCTCCGACCATTCGCATTCCATGGATACGCATAACTATCTACTGGGTCAGGATGGCAACATCGGCGGCAAGACCGGCACGACCGACGATGCCGGCTATTGCTTTGCGGGAGCCTACAACCGCGATGGCGATGAAGTCTACACTGTCGTTTTAAACTCCACCACCACCGACCAGCGCTTTACCGATACCGCCACCCTTGCCAACTGGTACTACGGGCACAAGGTGACGGTCGCGATCGCTAACACGCAGGAAAAGACCGCCAACGGCAACCCGCTCATGGCGCGCATTGGCCAGACCGACTGGACGGATAAGACAATCGACGCCACGCTTGCCGACCCCACGGCGCAGGCGACCGTCTTTTCACTTGCCGGAGAGGTGACCGAGAAGGTTACCTACGACGACCTTTCGGGCACGGTGCACGTGGGCGACAAGGTGGGTAGCGTTACGCTCACGCAGGACGGCACCAAGATCGCCGTCATGGACCTGGTCGCCGACGAGGAAGGCGCAGGGCCGAATCCCATTGAGTGGTTGCTTGTGAAGCTTGACCGCCTGGGCCGCCGCATCGACAACCGTCCGCTCACGGCCGAAAGCGAAACCGTGGCCAAGGCGCCCGAGGTATAGGGGCTAGAGAAACAAAACGCTCGCTGAAAGGAGGTGTCCGAAAGGACGCCTCTTTTTTGAGGGTTCGAATCCCCAGCCGCCTTTCTTCACACAAAAAAGGGCCCCTTTCGGAACCCTTCTTCAAATTCATACTGGCGGAGAGCTGGGGATTCGAACCCCAGATGCCCTTTTGGGGCATACTCGCTTAGCAGGCGAGCACCTTCGGCCTCTCGGTCAGCTCTCCGTAACAGCCGTTTTATAGTAACCAAACAGTCGATTATGGGCAAGGGGAAATTTTGAGGCGATTCCATTTTGTCAGCAAACGCCTCAGCCAAGCATCTCAATCTGTAACAGTTATCGACCAAATCGGCCCGTAAATGTTACAGATCGAGACAAACCAGGCCCTCAAAACATAACGTCTCAATCTGTAACATCTACAGGCCGTAATCTCCTCCAGATGTTACAAATCGAGACAAAGATACGAGGGCTGCCCCAGCGGCGGCACCGATGCTCCCAGTCTTTATTAGCCCTTTCGAACGGTTTCCAACAGATAATCGCGCATGTACGGAATTGCGAACGAAACACAGCCGTAGCCTGCAGGTTCAATCAGTCCCGCATCGATCAGGCGCTTGCGATACGACCCGACTTTGTTCGCCGGCAAGCCCATCTTTTTGGCGATATCGCCGTTCGCAATCTCATCACCCTCACATTGCGCCATCGCCGCGAGATACTGAAACTGCCGCTCCGACACCCTGCGCAACGCAGGGGCAATCACCATAGCATTAAAACTATCAAGAGCCGCCTGGATACCCTTGCGAGCTGCCTCTTCGTCCACGCTCTCTGCCCCGCTGCGCGCAGCAACCTGCCAAGCGTAATATCCGACCAGCTGGACCATAAAGGGATAGCCCGCCGAAGCCTTTGTCAAAAGCTCAGCAACGCCTTCGTCGAGTTCCTTGCCCGCACGCCTCATCGTATCCTCAAACGATCCGCCGACTTCAAAATCGGAAAGCCGCGTAAGTTCAATATGCTTCGCCCTCTGAAGGAACGTCAACGTATCATCCACCACCACGCCATCCACCGACGTTGGCAAACCAGCGAATGCAAAGGCGACATTCGCCCCTTGGCGAATCAAGAGCTGCATTTCATTGCCCAGCTCTCGCATTTCCTCAGTTGAGGCGTCCTGAATCTCATCGAGCGTAATGAGCAAGCCGCCGCGCTTCGCGGCTTCGTACATCGCCTCGCCCAGATGGGACGCCGACTTCGACACCTCCACGGAGCCAAGGCTGACTCCTAGAATCGACGGAGAAATCGACATTGATTCAAGACGAACATTTCGCTGCAGAGCCTCGAGAATTCTATTGCAAAAACCGGTATTTGAGGCGACGTCAACGACTTCGAATCCTTTTTTGCGCGCAAGATCGCCCAATGCGTTAAGGAGCACCGTTTTACCCGTGCCACGAACACCAGAGATACGCATGAGCCGATCGGGGGCGCCGGGACCGTTCTCCAGAGCCTCGGCAAAGTCATCCAAAACAGCATCGCGTCCGATAAGCTCAGGCGGATTCATTCCCGCCGTTGGCTTAAAAGGATTAATAGCTTTAGACATTCGGCCCTCCTCTGCTAGTTTTAGCAACTTTAGCAGAGTTTAACAGTTTTAGCAGGCTCGGTGGCTTTATGCCTTACCGACCCTGTCGGGTCCTCTCGCCCGCGCCGATACAAATAGCACGGCGCAGCCCCTCTATGCCGCCCCTACCCCAGCGAGCGGTTGAGGGAGCCGAGCTCGTCGTTGCCCATGGTGCGCCACATTTGGAAGATACAGCCGCGCGCCAGGAAGAAGAAGCCGTTATCGACGAGTTGCACGGCAGCATCTGCCAGCTGATTGGTCACGGCGGGCACCGGCGGCAACTCGAGCCCCGCCTTACGGATGGTCTCGACCGCATCATCGAACGTCGGAGGCTCATTGACGCCCATCTCGTTCATGAGGCCCTGCATTTCCTCCAGCGCGCTACTGCCCGACTCCTCGCCGCGCGGCACCAGGCGGTAGCATGCCAGTGCGAGCTCGAGCTGGTCGCAGTTCCAATAGGCAAACGCCAGGCGATAGAACAGGTAACCGATCGAGGGGCGATCGCTGGCAATGCGCAGGCCGTGGCGCGCCACCTCGATAATCTCGTCATAACGCTCCAAGCGCGCCAGCACGTTAATCAGCGCAAAGTGTGACTGCATGGACGAGCGCGCCAAATCGTAGAGACGACGCACCTCGGGCAGCGTACGCTCAAAGTCCTCCTGCTCGGCGTAAAAGCTACAGATCTCGTGCTGGGCAAAATACAGCGCATCGGGCGCGCGCAGAATGCGCACGGAGCGATCCTCCTCCATCACCGGCAGCACCATGCGTACCAACTGGTTGTCGCAGAACTGCGTTTGGACCGGCCCCGTTGCCAAAAGCTCGGCAACGGCACACTTGGCCTCCAGCTCCTCGGCCAAACGAGAAAAGCCCTCGAATGCACCTGCACGGTCGACCTTGGCCTGCTCGCGCAATTCAACGACGCGCGCCACGTACGGGTCGCCATCCTCTTCCATGACTTCCAACTCGTCAGCCGTATCGGCAAGCAGCAAGTCGCGCAACGCCGGCGGCAGCGGACGATGGTCGTCGCGCGGGCGAGCGTGGACTTCCGCTGGCTCAATCATATCCGGCGTGGTCGCCTCATGTGCCTCAAGCATGCGCTTGCACGGCATATCGTCCATATCCATGCTCTCAAGATCCTTGGCGACGGGAACACAATCGGCAAGATACTCGGCACGGGCAAAGGAATACGTTGCGACGATGTGCACATCCTGCTCATCGTCGGGAGCCTCAATCTGCACGTAGCAGCGCGTGATGCAGGCACCCGCGGCAAAGCAAGCCGCCGCAAGCGTGAGCGCCACGCGCGCGTCGTGCTCCGCGGCCCAGATCTCGCGCACACCCTCGTCCAGCTCGCGCCAGGCGTCATCCTGAGCATCGTATTCACGTTGCGGCATGGCATCAACGACAGAGCGCCCAAACTGGACGAGCATAATCCCCTCGGCAACGTTCACTCGATAGGTATAGTCAAGCCGTGTGACCACGTTAAGCGCCTCGACAATTCGCGCAAAGCGGGTGCGCACGTCCCACTCGCCACCAGGCTGGCACGCAACCGTCCCCGGCTTGGCCCACGGATTGTCGCTCGACAGCGTTTCGAGCAACCGGGGGACATCGTTGGTCGTTTTAGCGATATGCCACGAGTCAAAGAGTGCACAGCCCTCAAGGCTCGGCGACGAGGCTGCGGGGGCCAATCCTGCCCCGATGCGCTCAAGGATGCCGGAGAGGCGGTTCAGGCGACACTCAATGGCAAGCAAGGTGTCGATCTCATCTTGATCTAACAGGCTGCGATCGAAATTTAGATAGAAAATCTTCGAGCGATCGATGCGGGCCAAGTTCATTTCAGTCTTTGCCGCTATGGTGCGCAGGCGAGGCAGATTGACTTCGCCCATCAGGGCCGCGGCATAACGCTCGATGCCGCTCGGATTGTCCTTATGGTCAATGCGGTAGAGCAGCGTCTCGATGGCATCGGGAAGTGGCGTCGAATCAAAGCCCAGAAACACTTCGACCGGCTCGGGCAGCTTGACGAGCTTAATCTTATCGACGACATTGTGCGTACTCTCGTCGAGCCTATCGGTGTTTGACGTGCTCGCGATAGCATTTTCGGAATCGGCGAATATGACGTAGCGCAAGAACATAGATGCCATGAACTCACCGTAAGGGAGGCTGCGGGCCGAATTCCATGTCTCGCGATCGGACTGCTCGCGCATGGGACCTTTTGGAGAGCCGATGACTCGCGCCCGGGGACGCATCGTCCCATCGGCGTCCCTTACCGCAATCTCGCCAATGCTGGAGTCGGACTCATCAAGAACCAGTTGCATATCGGGATCATCGGGCAACGGCGCCTCGCTAACGGGACGGTCCACCTTGTACACTTCGCCCGAAACGCTCACGTAGCCTAAAAGTGACACATGGCTCTTACCGACGAATTCAACGACGTAGCATGATTCATGCGGATCGTCGCCAAAGAGTTTCCAGACAACGCCATACGAGCGTCCCGCGGGCTGCTCGGGCATCGCCGGAAAGCGCTTCTTGGGATCGAGAAACTTGAGCTTGTAGGTCGGACGCTCTGCCACGAAATATCACCCTGATCGGTCGTCTAGAGAAAGGGCGCGCCCCAGGTGCACCGAGACGCTTACTCGGAATCTTACACGAGTCGATAACAAAAAAGCCCCCGTTGCCGGAGGCTTTGATCTCAAATGGTGCGGCGTATAGGATTCCGCGCATCCGCTTGCGCGGATCCGCACCGGCTTCGGCCGCCTGCCGGCGCCCTCGCCCGCGGGCTAAAAACGCTCCGCGTTTTCCTTACGCCCGCGCCTCGACCGAGGTTCGAATCCATGCGGCGTTTGCCTAAAAGAAAAGCCCCCGTTGCCGGAGGCTTTAATCTCAAATGGTGCGGCGTATAGGATTCGAACCTATGACGTTCTGATTCGTAGTCAGACCCTCTATCCAGCTGAGGTAACGCCGC
>CAKUFT010000021.1 GCA_934650095.1 uncultured Collinsella sp. | reverse complement strand
ATCGCGCTGCGCAGCCACGAGGTGGGCGAGAAGGTCGAGATCACGCTCGTGCGCGGCAAGGAAGAGAAGAAGGTCACTGTTGAGCTGGGCTCCGACGAGGAGCTGCAGAACCAGCAGCAGAACGACAGCTCGACTGATACCGGCAACGGCGGTATCACCGACGAGCAGCTGCGCCAGTACCTAGAGGAGCTGCTGGGCCAGCAGGGCCAGGGCCAAGGCCACGGCCAGGGCTACTAACGAGCCACGTCACACACATCGAAGCCAGAGGGGCTGCCCCGCCATGCGCGGGACAGCCCCTCTTTCCATAATGATCCCCCAGGGACGGAGGAAAACGGATCACTTTGAGCTGGCGAGGAGCTCGGTTCGGAATGGTCTGGACAGTTAGTTCAGATACGTATAAATCTGGGGCAGTCCGGGATGCGTTTTGAGCTGTTTTGGGATGGAAATGGGGCTCTGATGGGTGCTCGGAAGGAGAAATAAGCCGATCGTGCCGCTCCGGGACGACCAAATGGGGTGAAATGGCGCCATTTGAGCTCGATTCGGTTCGCAGATTTATACGTATCTGAACTAACTGTCCACCCCGGTCCGACGGCTGCCGATTCGGTGCGGTTTGAGACCACTATTCGGCCCCATCGCGACCGGTGGTACCCTTGTATCCGTTTGAAATCGAGCGAAGGAGTGCCGCTATGGAGCAATCGAGCCTGTTTGGTGACGGCGTGGACATCGATACCGAAACGCCCGCGAGCGCGGATGCCACCGCACCGACCGATGCTCGCGCCAAGGCGGCAGCGCGCGCGGCCGAGCTGCGCCACGAGCTCGACTACCATGCCTATCGCTACTACATGCTCGATGCGCCCGAGATCACGGATGCCGCCTTCGACAAAATGCTCGTTGAGCTGCAGGAGATCGAGGCAACCTATCCCGATCTGGTGACGCCCGACAGCTATACCCAGCGCGTGGGTGGCTACGTGAGCGAGCAGTTTACGCCGGTCACGCACATGGCGCGTATGTATTCCATGGACGACGCTATGGATCTTGATGAGCTTGACGCGTGGCTCCAGCGCACCGAGGATGCGCTCGGTGCCGGCAGCGTCACCTATACCTGCGAGCTCAAGATCGACGGCTTGGGCGTGGCGCTTACCTACCAGAATGGCACCTTCGTGCGCGCGGCCACGCGCGGCGATGGCACCACGGGCGAGGACGTGTCGCTCAACGTGCGCACTATCAAGGACGTGCCCATGCACCTGTCCGAGCCGGCGCTTGCCCACATGGGCGTCGATCGCGAGCGTACCATCGAGGTGCGCGGCGAGGTCTACATGCCCAAGGGCAGCTTTGTGCGCCTGAACGATGAGGCCGATGCCGAGGGCCGCGATCCCTTCGCCAACCCGCGCAACGCCGCCGCCGGATCCTTGCGTCAGAAGGATCCTAAGGTCACGGCGCGCCGCGACCTCGCCACCTTTATCTACGCCATCGCCGATACCGACCCGCTACACGTCCATAGCCAGCGCGAGTTCCTTGACTGGCTGCGTAGCGCCGGCTTTAGTGTCAACCCCAACGTGGCCCGCTGCGCCACGCCGGCCGAAGTCCACGAGTTCTGCGCCCTGGCGCTCGAGCATCGCGGTGACCTGGACTACGACATCGACGGCGTGGTCGTAAAGGTCGACAGCTTCCAGCAGCAGCTCGACCTGGGCTTTACCGCGCGTGCGCCGCGCTGGGCCATCGCCTTTAAGTTCCCGCCCGAGGAAAAGCAGACCATCCTGCGCGAGATTCGCATTCAGGTGGGCCGCACCGGCGTGCTCACGCCGGTCGCGGAGTTCGACCCGGTGACGGTCGCCGGCTCCACCATCGCGCGCGCCACGCTGCACAACATCGACGAGATCCGCCGCAAAAACGTGCGCGAGGGCGACACCATCATCGTACACAAGGCGGGCGACGTGATTCCCGAGGTCGTGGGCCCGGTGCTCGACAAGCGCCCGGCTGATTCGGTCGACTGGCACATGCCCGAGGTCTGCCCTGTGTGCGGTAGCCCCGTGGTCCACGAGGATGGCGAGGTCGCCTATCGCTGTGTGTCCATCGACTGCCCGGCGCAGCTCAAGGAGCGCCTGCTTCACTGGGTGAGCCGCGGTTGCATGGATGTTGACGGCCTGGGCGACGAGATCGTCGACAAGATGATCGCCGCCGGTCTGATCCACGATGTCGCGGATTTCTACCAGCTCACGGTCGACGACATCGCCGGCCTGGACACGGGCCGCGTGTACGCGAGCTCCAACAGCAAAAAGGGCGTGAAGAAGGGCGATCCCATTCCGGTTGGCCTCAAGACGGCCGAGAAGATCATCGCCGAGCTCAACAAATCCAAGAGCCAGCCGCTCGGGCGCGTACTGTTTGCCCTGGGTATCCGCCATGTGGGCAAAAGCGTGGGCGAGGTCATCGCCGAGCGATTCTTATCGATTGACAAGCTCATCTTGGCGAGCGAAGAGGACATCGCCGAGTGCGAGGGCATCGGTCCTAAGATCGCGGCGAGCGTCAAGCAGTTCCTGGCCGTGCCCGAGAACCTTGCCGTGTTGGAGCGCCTGCGTCAGGCGGGCCTGTCGCTCGAGGTCGACTTGGGGGCTGCGCATGCACAGGCCGCAGCCGATGCCGGCGTAGCGGGCGAGCTCGCCGACGCGCAGCCGCTCGCGGGCCTGACGTTTGTGCTGACCGGTACGCTCGTAAACCGCACGCGCGACGAGGCGGGTGCCGCGCTCAAGGTGCTCGGCGCCAAGGTTTCGGGCAGCGTGTCGAAGAAGACGAGCTACCTGGTCGCCGGTCCCAAGGCGGGCTCCAAGCTCACCAAGGCCGAGCAGCTGGGTGTGCCCGTGCTGGATGAGGACGCGCTCGAGCAGATCCTCGCTACCGGTCAGGTGCCCCAAGCTTAGTGCATCGATAGCCAAATTGAAGAACCGCCCGGAAAGCATGATTGCCTTCCGGGCGGTTCTTATTTGGACGGGACAATGGGCACCGTGATCTGTGTCACGTAGGTTGCGGGATCGTCGCTGATAATGTCGTCGATGAGGGCGATCTCGCGCGAGGGGCCGGCGGGTGCCAGGTTGTGCTCGTGCATGTAATTGAGCAGGCGCTCGTAGTGCGGGGCCGCCTGCCCGTGCGTGCCACGGAAGCTGACGGTCAGGCACCGCGCGGCGGGCCGAACCTCGACGTCTCCCAGGTAGTCATCCGTGTCATCGAGCAGCAGAAAGACCTCGTCGTAGCCATCAAAGTCACCGGTGGCAATGCGCTCGGGCGCGATGCCCACACCCAGATTGCCAAGGAAGACGAAGGTCTCGTGCTGTCCTTTTTGCAGCTGGCGAATCTGCCACTCCAGCGCATAGGCATCGGTGGGGTTGACGCGTTCGCGCAGCACGGCGCAACGAAGTTCGGGCGCGTTGACCTCGTAGATGGTATCGAGCTCAGCATCCAATGCGCCTCGCAACAAGGCAAGCCGGTTGTCGATCTTGCGTGAGACGCGTTCCAGCTCACGGCGTTTACGTTCGATAAGCTCCTGCTGCTGGGCGAGTTGGCGCTGCATGAGGTCCACGTCGCGCGTGGTCACAAATTCGCGAATCTGAGCCAACGGCAAATCGAGAACGCGCAGGTGGCTGATGGTGTTGAGGGTAGAAAGCTGCCGCGCGCCGTAGTAGCGGTAGCCACTTGCCGCATCGACATACGCCGGCTCCAGCAAGCCCATCTGCTCGTAGTGCCGCAGCGTGCCAACGCTCAGGTTAAACAGACGCGCGACCTCGCCAATGCGGAGCAGGCCATCGGTATGTTCGCTGGATGTGTCAGTCACAGGACCGCTCCTTTCGATAGGGGGTAGGGCGCCAGACTCGTGCCGCCCCGCTACGCCACCAACTTGTCAAAAGCACCGCGGCGGTTGAGCACCGTAAACGCCACCACGCAAATGATCACCGACAGAATCGACCCGCACGGCGAGGCGATGCCCATGGGAAACAGCGTGTCGGAATAGGCGTTCGACAGCAGCCATGCGCCGGGTACGCGAATGAGCGCCACGGCCAGCACGTTGTGCGCAAAGCCGATGTAGCTCTTGCCGTACGCAGCGAAAAAACCACTAAAGCAAATATGGATGCCGGCGAAGATCGCGTCGAAAATATAGCTGCGCATATAGCCAGTGCCGGCCTCGACCACTGCGGCGTCCTTGGCAAAAAAGCCGAGAAACGCCGGTGCCACCAACCACATGAGCGCCGTGATCAGGCAACCGTACACCACCGAGATGGTCATGGCGTCCTTGAGCACCTGACGCGCGCGGTCGCCCTTGCCCGCGCCGGCGTTTTGCGCCGTGAGCGCGCTGACCGTGGCGCCCATGGAGCTCGGCACAATGAACAAAAAGCTGATCATCTTCTCGACCAGGCCCACGGCGGCGGCGTCGACCAGCCCGCGGTGGTTGGCGATAACGGTGATGAACATAAATGCCACCTGGATGCAGCCGTCCTGCACGGCCACGGGCACGCCAATCTTAAGGATGCTGCCGAGCACCTCGGGCTGGGGGCGCAGGTCGCTACGCTTAACGTGTATGTTCGTACGGCGGCTCTTGAGCCATATGAGTGCGAGGGCAACGCTTGCCGTCTGCGCGATCACCGTGCCGAGTGCCGCGCCCACGGGGCCGAGTCCCATGTGGCCAATAAACAGAAAGTCGAGCGCGATGTTGATAACGCATGCCACGCCGATCACGTACATGGGCGAGCGCGAATCGCCCAGGCCGCGAAAGATGGCCGAGAGGATGTTGTATGCGGCGATGCACGGAATGCCGATAAAGCAAATGCGCAGGTAGGCGGCAGTGCCCTCGACCGCTTCGGCCGGCGTGCCGATGAGCGCCACGATCTGCGGGCACAGTGCGAGCAAGAGCGCGGCCAGCACCACCGAGACGCCCATAAAGAGCGTGATGGTGTTGCCGATGGCGGCCTCGGCGCGGTCGAAGCGTCGCGAGCCCACGGCGTGGCCGACGATGACGGTCGTTCCCATGGCCAGGCCCACGAGCGTCACGGTAATGATATAGAGCGTCTGCGCGCCATTGCCCACGGCGGTGATGCCGGCGGCGCCGCTAAACTGCCCCATCATGTACAGGTCGGCCATGCCGTAGAGCATCTGCAAAAAGTACGAAAGCATATAGGGCAGGGCGAAGACCGCGATGGTCTTGAGGACATTGCCGCGTGTGAGGTCGTGTTCCATGGGCGGGCGCTTTCTGGCTTGGGTCGTTTGCGTACCAGTGTAGTGAAAACCCTACAACGATTGTAGAGTCAAGGTTTGTGTTGGCAGTGGGGCGAAAAAGTCACGCATGCGTTCATTTCCAATTGAATACGGGCGCGCGCCCTGTGAGCATGGCGTCTGCACTAGCCTTGCAGAAATCGATTTCGCATCACTTGACACCGCCGCACGGCGCGCCATAATACGTGCGTTTGCGAACAACGTTTGATGGGGGATGAACCTGCGTGCGCAATCTCAAAATCTTGTTTTCCTATTTGGGGGCATACCGTCGCGATGCCATACTCGGCGTGATGTTCGTCTCGGTCGAGACCGCGCTCGAGCTGTTTATCCCGGTCATCATGGCCAACATCATCGACGTGGGCGTGCCCGCGGGTGACGTCAACTATATGCTGCTGCAGGGCGCGTGCATGCTGGTGTGCGCGGCGTTTTCGCTGGTGCTGGGCCTGGGTTATGCCCGCACGTCCGCCCGTGTGGCCTCGGGCCTGGGTGCCAACCTGCGCGAGGCCGAGTATCGTAAGATCCAGACGCTCGCCTTTGGCAACCTGGACAACTACGATGCCAGCTCGCTCGTCACCCGCATGACCACCGACATCACCGTCATCCAAAACGCCATCGGCAACGGCTTCCGTCCCATGGTGCGCGGACCGGTGACGCTCATCGTCGGCCTGGTCTATGCCCTGGTGCTGTCGCGCCCGCTCGCCACGGTCTTCGCGATTATCCTGCCCGTGCTGGCGATCGTGCTGGGCGTCATCACCTACCGCGTGAGTCCGCTTTACCGTCAGCTGCAGATCTCGATGGACCATCTCAACGGCGTGGTGCAGGAGGACCTCACCGCCGTGCGCGCCGTCAAGGCGTATGTGCGCGCCGAGCACGAGGAGGCCAAGTTCGACACCGTCAATACCGAGCTCGCGCACACGGCGACGAAGACCTTCGGCAACGCCGTGCTTAACCTGCCGGTGTTTCAACTGTCGATGTACGTGGCCGCCATCTCCATCCTGTGGATCGGCGGGCGCATGATTATCGCCGGCGAGCTGGGCGTGGGCTCGCTCACGGGCTTTATGAGCTATGTGCTGCTGATCATGAACTCGCTCATGATGATCTCCAACGTGTTTTTGCTGCTCACGCGCGCACTCGCCAGCGTGGAGCGCATCTCGCGGGTGATTGACGAGCAATCGCTCATCCAAGCGCCCGCGGCAGACGCGGCCGTGCGCGAGGTCGCCGATGGAAGCGTCGAGTTCCGCGATGTGTCGTTTAAGTACCGTGCAGATGCTGCCGAGGATGTGCTCGAGCATATCGACCTTCGTATTGAGCCGGGCTCCACGGTGGGCGTGCTCGGCGGCACGGGTTCGGGCAAGAGCTCGCTCGTGCAGCTCATCGCGCGCCTGTACGACGCGACCGAGGGCGCCGTGCTCGTGGGCGGGCGTGACGTGCGCGACTACGACCTGGCTGCCCTGCGCGACGCCGTGGGCATTGTGCTGCAAAAGAACGTGCTGTTTACGGGCACCGTGCGCGAAAACTTGCAGTGGGGCGCACCCGATGCCACCGACGAGGAGCTGCTGCGTGCCTGCCGTGCGGCGTGCGTGGATGAGTTCCTGGACCGCATCGGCGGACTCGACGGCGAGTTGGGCCAGGGCGGTGCCGGTGTTTCGGGCGGGCAGAAGCAACGCCTGTGCATCGCGCGCACGCTGCTCAAGCATCCGCGCGTGCTCATTTTTGATGACTCCACCAGCGCGGTCGATATGGCGACCGACGCCAAGATCCGCGAGCACATCGCGCGGATACCCGATACGACCGTGATCATCATCGCCCAGCGCATCGCGAGCGTGATGGATGCAGATCGCATTGTGGTGCTGGACGACGGCCGTGTCCATGGCGTGGGCACGCACGAGGAGCTGCTGGCGGGTGACAACATCTACCAGGAGATTTACGCCTCGCAGATGGAGTTCGCGGGGGATACGGGCGATGCGGGCGACGCCGACGGCGCGGATGATCCGTTCTCCTCCGTCGCATGCGGATCACTTCGAGCCACGGAAGAAGGTGAGCGCCATGCCTAAGACATCCGCTCAGGCCCGTCCGGCCAATCTGGGGCAGACGCTCCGCCGTCTGCTCAGCTACATGGGCCACGCCAAGTTCTCGCTGCTGGCGGTGGGCGTGCTCGCTTCTATCGCCGCCATCGCGAGCCTTGCCGGCACCTATATGGTGCGCCCCATCGTCAACGGCCTGGCTACGGGCGGGGAGGAACTGCTCACCAAGCAGGTTCTCTTTACAGCTGCCATCTATGCTGCAGGAGTGCTCTCGGCCCTGGGCTACTCGCAGATCATGGTGCGCGCAGCCCAGCGCGTGGTGTCCGACATTCGCCGCGACCTGTTCGCGCATATCCAGACGCTGCCGCTCAGCTATTTCGACAGCACGCGCTCGGGCGACATCATGAGTTTCTTCACCAACGACGTCGACACCGTCTCCGAGGCGCTCAACAACAGCTTTGCCAACGTGATCCAGGCGACCATCCAGGTGATCGGCACCACGGCCATGCTCATCATCCTCAACTGGCAGCTCACGATTATCACGCTCGTGTGCGACGCGGCCATTGTGCTGTACGCGCGCTACTCGGGTATTCGCTCCAAGCGTTTCTTTGCCGCCCAGCAGGCATCGCTCGGCGACTTGGACGGATATGTCGAGGAGATGGTCTCGGGCCAAAAGGTCATCAAGGTCTTTAACCACGAGCAGGCTAACGTTGCCGGTTTTGACACGCGCAACCAGGAGCTGCGCCGCACCGGTGGCGCCGCGCAGGCCTACGCCAACTCGATGGTGCCCATGACCGTGGTGATCGGGTATGCCAACTACGCGATCGTTGCGGTGGCGGGCGGCATGCTCTGCATCAACGGCCTGGCCGACGTGGGCGCGCTCGCGAGCTACCTGGTCTTTGTGCGCCAGGCGGCCATGCCCATCAACCAGTTTACGCAGCTGGGCAACTTCTTGCTCAACGCGCTGGCCGGTGCCGAGCGCCTGTTTGCCGCGATGGACTTGCAGCCCGAGGTGGACGAGGGCTGCGTGGAACTAGTGCAGACAGGCGACGCCGCGTGGGCGTGGAAAATTCCCGAGGGCCAGGGCGTGGGCGCGTACGGGCACCTGCACGACGTTGCCTCGACCGACGACGCGGGCCGTGCGGTGGCGGCCGACGGTACCGAGCTTGTGACCGGCCTTGTCCCGCTTGCCGGCGACGTACGCTTCCATGCCGTGGACTTTTCCTACGTGCCGGGCACGCGCGTGCTCACGGACCTCAACCTGTTTGCCAAGCCGGGGCAGAAGATCGCTTTTGTGGGTTCGACGGGCGCCGGAAAGACGACCATCACCAACCTCATCAACCGCTTCTACGAGGTCGATGACGGTGAGATCACGTACGACGGCATTGATGTCAAGCATATCGCCAAGGCCAGCCTGCGCGGGTCGCTCGGCATCGTGCTGCAGGATACGCACCTGTTTAGCGGCACCATTGCCCAGAATATCCGCTTTGGCAAGCTCGACGCGACCGACGAGGAAGTGCGCGCCGCTGCCGAGGCCGCCTGCGCTGACTCGTTTATCCGCCGCTTGCCGCAAGGCTACGACACGCCGGTCACGGCCGATGGCGCCAACCTGTCGCAGGGCCAGCGCCAGCTGCTCGCCATCGCGCGCGTGGCCGTGGCCGATCCGCCAGTGCTCATCCTGGACGAGGCTACTTCGAGCATCGACACGCGTACCGAAAAGCTCATCGAGCGCGGCATGGACCGCATCATGCGCGGGCGCACCACGTTTATGATCGCGCACCGCCTGTCCACCGTCCGCGACGCCGACGCGATCATGGTCCTCGAACACGGTCGCATCATCGAACGCGGCACCCACGAGGAGCTCCTCGCCCAGCACGGCGAGTACTGGCAGTTGGCACATGGCCTAAAGGAGCTAGATTAACCCATTCGATCACGGTGTTTTGGCTCTCCATGCTCCCCATCCCGCCTCAAACCGTCCCAACATTCGACGTTTTTCTCGATTTTGAGGAAAAGCATCGAATGTTGGGACGGTTTTTCTGCCATCCGATCGGATGGAATCTCTAACTTGCATGCGAAGGTGTGCGAATCCGCGAGCAGGGGAATAAGGTTGGTTATCCGACCCATTGGAGGGCTCATGGACCTGCCGATCGTCCTGTCCCATAAGACTGCCTGGCTGTACCACAACGTGGCGCGCCCGTCTGAGCCGCTCTCGCGAGCGAGCAGTCTATACGATGAGGACTCGATCGCCGACGAGGTGCAGTCGACCGCGGATCTGCCCAAACTGGGGTTAGATGCCAAGGGGCTGAGAATATCTACGGCGGTCGAGATCGTTGCCGACTATCTGGCCTCACTTGGCATCCCGCATGAGGAGCTCGATCGTATTGACACGCTGGTCAGCTTCGATTTTGAACGCTCTCGGCCGGCGGGTCTCCGACGCCACGTGTTTGGGGCGCCCATACCTTCGGATCATCTTATCGAGGTGGCAGAGGGTCTCTTGGTGGTTGATGAGGCCATGTGTTTTGTCCAGGCGGGCTCGTGGATGTGTGAACCCGAGCAGCTGGAATATGGGTATGAAATCTGCGCCCGCTACCATTTGAATCATTTGTCGACAGGCGATTATATCGAGATGGGGCAGAGGCATACCGTTGTCGACTTGGTCGCTTATTGCGATGAGAACCGATCTCGTCAGGGGGCTATACGTGCGGCTGCCGTGCTCAAACGCGTGCACGATGGCGCGCGGTCGCCCATGGAGACGGCCACCGCGATCATGGTCGTCGCGAAGCGTTCCCAAGGCGGGCTCGGGTACACCAGGGTTGAGCTCAATCATCGGGTCGATGTTCCCAACGAGTTCAAATATCTCGCTAAGGCTGGGTATTTCGAGATCGATGTATATGCACCTGCGAGCGGTACGGGCATCGAATACAACGGCTCGGACCATCTCGATAAACAGCGCAGTGCGTCTGACGCGGAGCGCATGACCGTGCTAAGCGCGCTGGGCTTTAAGATGATCGTTCTCACCGGGACCCAGTTTGCCCATCAGTTGCAATTGCACCGGGCGATGAATGCCATTGCGCTCGCTATGGGCCTCAAGTGCGACCGAAGCGAGGCGTTTCAGAAACGGCAGAATGACCTGCGGGAATTCGTGATTCGGCACTGGAACGGCGGCCTTTAGGGGCCGTCTGGCTTGTCTTCCGAGCCCTGCGGACACCTAAACCGTCCCAACATTCGACGTTTTTTGCCAATATCGGGAAAAGCATCGAATGTTGGGACGGTTTGGATGCTGAGGATGGGCCCGGGAAGTCCGTCTTGCTCGAATGGCATGTCCTGTCGTACGCGTGTCGGCCTGGTTCCCGTGTGCGGTACTATATTCCCTGAAGAATAATGGCCTGCGCGAGGGGAGGATTGCGTGGACGAGCGCACGCAACATGACGGCTTTGGCCGCGATATCAACTACCTGCGCATTGCCGTTACCGACAAGTGCAATTTCCGCTGCATTTACTGCATGCCCGCCGACGGCGTGGCGCCGCGTGCACACGACGAGCTGCTCAGTGCCGAGGAAATTGCTCGCTTTGTACGTCTGGTGGCGGGGGAGGGTATTCGCCGCGTCCGCCTGACGGGTGGCGAGCCGCTGGTCAGCCGTCGTATTATCCCGCTCATCCGCGACATCCGCGCGATCCCGCAGATCGAGGACATCTCGCTCACCACCAATGGCGCCTTGCTGCCCAAGCTGGCGCCGGAGCTTAAAGACGCGGGGCTCGACCGCGTTAACATTTCGCTCGACACGCTCGATCCTGCACTGTTTGGAAAGATTACGCGCCTAGGTCGGCTCGAGCAAACCATGGCCGGCATCGATGCGGCGCTGGCTTGGGGGTTCGAGCCGGTTAAGGTCAACTGCGTCGTGGTGCGTCGCCTCAACCAGGATGTGGCTTCCCTCGCACGGCTCACGGTTGACCGCCCCATTCACCTGCGCTTTATCGAATACATGCCCATCGGCGACGAGCACACGAGCTCGCATTGCGCTGTGGACCCGCATGCGCCCACGCTCAATCCCGAGCTGTGGGACGCGAGCGACACCGTGCCGAGCGACGAGTTGCGGGCGCGCATCAATGCCGGCGCCGCCGCAGCTGGCCTGGGCGAGCTTGAGCCACTCGACATCAACGACGCTCCTGCCGGTGCCGGCCCCGCGCGCTACTGGCGCTTTCCGGGCGCGGCGGGTACAGTCGGCTTCATTAGTGCCATGTCCAACCATTTTTGCGCGAGCTGCAACCGTCTGCGCCTGACGGCAGACGGCAACGTACGCCCGTGCCTGTTCAGCGATGCCGAGTATTCGGTCCGCGAGGCGCTGCGCCGCGGTGATGATATGCAGGTACTTTCGATTTGGCGCGATGCCGTGGCCCACAAACCGCAGGAACACGCGATAATTGAGGGCACGCAACGATTTATGTCCCAAATCGGAGGATGATCATATGGCCAAGAGCAGGTACGCCGATGCCACCAAGGCCGCTCGCAGGGCCGCGATGTCAGCCCACAAAGCCACGTCTGCCAGCAAAGACGCCGCGACCGCGGTCGTGCAGCCGCCCGCGAGCGACAACGCCGCCGTGTCCGCCCGCGACGCCCGCCGCGACGAGCTGACGCACGTGGACGCCAAGGGCGAGGTGCGCATGGTCGACGTATCCGACAAGGCCGAGACGCACCGCATCGCCATTGCCGAGGGTACCATCCTCATGCATCCTGAGACGCAGGCCATGGTGCTGCAGGACCGCGCCAAAAAGGGTGACGTGCTCGCCTGCGCGCGCGTGGCGGGCATCATGGCCATCAAGCGCACGAGCGACATCATCCCCATGTGCCATCCGCTGCTCATCACCAAGAGCAAGTGCGATATCGAGCCCATCGCTCCGGCGGGAACGCCGGCCGAGGACGTGCCCGAGGGCTGGGCACCGGCGCGCGCAGACGGGCAGGTTGGCTTTCACGTGCTGGTTACTGCCGGCGTGACGGGCAAGACGGGTATCGAGATGGAGGCCCTGACCGGCGCGAGTGCCGCGTGTCTGACCATCTATGACATGTGCAAGGCCGTCGATCGCGGCATGGAGATCGTCGACGTGCGCCTGTTGCACAAGGAGGGCGGCCGCTCGGGCGTGTGGGATCGCGCAGAGCGTCAGGCCGCTGCTGTTGAGTCCGTGGCCGCTGACGGTGCCGCACCCGCAAGCGCGCCTGTCGCCGTCGCGTCCGCAGCTCCGGCCCCGGCCGTCCCCGCGATCGCGTTTATCGGCTACCAGAACTCGGGCAAGACCACGCTCGTCGAGAAGGTTATCGCCGAGCTCACCCGTCGCGGCCTGCGCGTGGGTTCGCTCAAACATCACGGGCACCATGGCTTCGATATCGACGTGCCCGCCAAGGATACCTGGCGTCATCACCAGGCCGGATCCAAGCACGTGGGCCTCATCTGCGCCACGCGCTGGGCGGAGTACGCCGACACGCGCGAGGAGGACGAGATGCCCGCGCGCGAGCTGCTGTCGCGCTACAACGATGTTGACGTGGTGATCATCGAGGGCTACAAGACCGAGGGCTTCGACAACATCGTCGTCGCGCGCTCCGGTGTCGACCGTCTGCGCGGCAAGAGCTCGCTCGACCTGGTCGACGGTCACACGCTGGCCCTTGCCTGCAACGAAGCCCTGGCGCGTCAGGCCTTCGACGCCGGCTTCGCGACCCGAGCCATCAACATCAACGACGCCCGAGCCATCTGCGACCTCATCCAAGACCACCTTTAGGCTTGACGCTGCGCCGGCCCCAAGCAACCCATCTCGCCCCTCAAACCGTCGCTCGCGTACCAAAGTACGCGTCGCTCCTCTTTCGGGGCGACCTGGGGCACTTGGAACCGGCTCGCTACGTTGCCATATCATTGGGCCACCACAGGCAGGCGCCTTTGTGGTGGTTTTTGCTTTGGTAGATGTTTGGAACATGTCTTAAAATCTACCAAGTAGTTCGTGCTGGCAAAAACGGAGAGAAGGGGCCCGATGCGTCCTTAACGTTGCATACGGAAAGATTGAGTCGATGGTCGGTGGTCAATGCCCGCGGCCCGTATTCGTATGCAACAAGGAGCGCCTATGTCCCTATCTCTAATTTCAAAATCCCAACCATCGCTGTCCACGCAGGCCAAGCGCCTGGTGGCAATGCGGTTTCTAATCTACACCGGCTTCCAGACCAGTTACTTTATCGGCGTTATCGGAACGCTCACCTATGCGGACGGCGCTTCGGTCGTCGCGACGTCGCTGGCCGTCCTGTTTATGAACGTCTTCGTAATCCTGGGGTCCTTTGCGGGCGGCGCGGCGCTCGACGCCTGGGGGCCGCGCCGCCATTTTATGCTGAGCATCGTCGGCACGCTGGCAACCGGCGCGGCGATCATCGCCTTTGGCAGCGCGACCGGAACAGTCCTTGCCGGCGCGGTACTCTTGGGCTTTGTAATGGGGTTCGCCCAACCCATCGCCACGTCCTATCCGGCCTACCTCACCGACGACCCCGTCGAACTCAAAGACATCAACTCCGCCATCGCCATGTTTTCAAACGTGAGTATCATCGTTGGCCCCACGCTGGGCGGCTTTGTCGCGGCGGCTGCGTCGTCGCGCGCGGTGTTTGTGCTCATGATGCTCTTTACCGTGCTGGCGCTCGTCGTCGGTTGGGGCTTTAGGCCGCAGACCAGCCATGTCGCCGGGCATGCGGATGCCGATTCGGCAGAGGAAGGGGAGCGTGCGGGACAAAGCTCCAACCCCAGCACGTCCGCCCGCACCACCTTCGCGGCCAGCATCAAGACGGTCTTCACCAACAGCGTCCTCGCGCTACTTTTCTGCATTATTTTCCTCTCGAACTTTGGCTACGGCGCCTTCGACCCGCTGGAGTCGTTCTTCTATCGCGACGTCCTGCACGTCGGCGTCGAATGGATGGGCTGGCTCTCGTCGGCCTGCGGCGTGGGCGCAGTGCTGGGCGCCGTGGTCGCGCTCCGCATGCCGCCGCGCCTCGTCAGCCTTAAAACGCTGCTCGTGGCGCTTATGTCCGTAGGCCTGGGAAGCCTGCTTTACGTAGGCACGCCGTACGTGGGCGTGGCTCTTGTCGGCCAGATCGCCCTGGGCATAGCTTGGGGTGTCGTCAACCCGCTCCACAACACCATCGTGCAAACGACGGCGCCGCTCGAGCAACTCGGCCGTGTGAACTCGGTCATGGGCTTTGGCAATATGTTCGCCGGCGTGGCGCCGCTGGCGATTGCCCCGTGGCTGGCGGCGACATTTGGCGTGCAGCAGACGCTCATCGGAGCAGGCATGGTCGTGACGGCGGTCCCTGCGACGTTGCTGCTGTTTGGGCGCCGGCATTTTGATCGTGCCGCAAGGCAGTAAAACCATCACAACATTCGATGAAAATCGCGATTTTGCCGAAAAACATCGAATGTTGTGATGGTTTGGCCCGCAAACGTCGCAACCACCACAAAGGGGCCAGGCATCTTTGTGGTGGTTTTTGCTTTGACGGGCCGCGGCTGCGCCTTGGTATACCATGTACGCCGTTCACGAATACACCCCATACCGCCACGCAACCCAGAAAGGCCCCCATGGACGCCACATTCAGCCACATCAGAGCCGTGTTCTGCGATATCGACGGCACGCTGCTCACGAGCGAGCACACGGTGTCCCCGCGCACCGTGGCGGCGATCCGCGCCCTGCGCGAGCGCGGCGTGCTCTTTGGCCTGTGTACCGGGCGCGATGCCCACGCGACCGAGGCCATGTACGAGCTCTGGGGCATCGAAGGCCTGGTGGACGTGCTCGTGGGCTGCGGTGGCGCCGAGGTCATCGACCGCGCGCACGACATCAACGAGCTGAGCTATCCGCTGCCGGGCGAGACCATCGCGCGTATCTGCAAGCACATGGCGGGCCTTCCGGCAACGCCCGTCTGCCCCCGAGACGGCGTGTTCTACGTGCCCGAGAGCAACGCGTGCGTCGAGCACCTGTCGCGCGTCGACGGCGTGCCCTACCAGGTGGTCGATTTTGCCGAGTTCTTGCGCGAGCCGCAGCCCAAGGTGATGTTTACCATGGCGCCCGAGGTAATGCCGCAGGTGATTGAGCGGGCGTCGACGTTTGCCGATAACACTGTTAAGGCGGCGGCTCTGCAAACCACGCAGCGGCTCTACGAGTTCATGGATCCGCGCGTGTCCAAGACGCGCGGCCTTGTGCGCGTGGCGGAGCTCAACGACATGGAGCTCCAGGACATCTGCGTGTTTGGCGATGCCGATAACGACACCTGCATGGTGGCTGACGCCGGCGTGGGCGTGGCCATGGCAAACGGCAGCGACGCCACCCGTGCCGCCGCCGATTTTGTAACCGCCAGCAACGACAAAGACGGCATCGCGATCTTTATCGAGGAACATCTGCTGTAGCGCTGGGGGAGAACCACCGCAGAAGGGGGCGACTCTTTTGCGGTGGCCTCAGGCGATTTGGGCGAATTGATGCCTAAAATCTGCGCGAAAATTCAAATACTGTTGTCTGAACATCATGCTTCTAACCACCGGTGAGTTAAAGATATTCTCATCAATTTGGTAGGATATTCCTTCCAGTTAATGACCCACCGCTCACGGTCGATTTTCGACCGTTCACAGGATGTTTGCTCTTGAGCAAAATGTTGTGCAAATAAATCTAATGACATTAAAAAATAATACGCAACTAAATTACCAGCAGAAACAAAAAATAGATAGCGAATAAACGAAGGTAAATCTGAGCAAATGTCAAGAGAATTGAGAACTCGCTACAAAAATGTCGGTTTTGTTGCTCAGATGTTTAAACAATCGTTATAATTGCATTACTAAACGAGCGCAATTACAGATTGCGCAGATACGTTTGATGGTGAAAGAGCAAGATCGCGGTCTCTTGGGGAGGAGACATCGATGAAAGCGAATTCGGACAAATCTAAGCAGAGTAATAAAGCGACGCGCCGTGTACTGGCAGGCGTTTTGTGCGGAACCTCCGTTTTGAGCCTGGTACTGTCGCTTGTCATGCCTCCGATCTCGCAGGCCATTGCCAACGACGCCCAGCCGGTTTCTACCGAGAAAACTGTGATGGGGGGGGGTTCCTCAAGTGAGTCTACTGATGTAGGCAACACCAACAACGGGGATACCGAAAACCAGAATAGCGACGATGCCGAGACCGGCGACGACGATACCCAGTCGGAGGAGCAGCCCAAGGACGAGTCCCAGGCAGAAGATAATGAAGCGATGGACGCTAATGCTGTCTTGTCAGCCGAGGAGGCTGTGGAGAGCGAAGAGGCAACTACAAATATTAATAATGCCGAAGAACTGCGAGCAAAGCTTCTAGGCGTTGAGGAAAATCAAGCCGCCAGCTTTACGCTTGCGGCTGATATTGACTTTCCTGGTGAAATCACACTTAATAAGGGCAGCAAAATAACGCTGAACTTAAACGGTCATAAAATCAAACATTCAGGCGACAATTCAAACAAGCCGCTTTTCAGTATCGCCAATAACGCGGCGTTTACCCTTGAAGATTCTAACCCAGGGTCTGATCAAAAGTTGGTTTCGGATGGCGCCAATAATGGGCGAGTAGCCTCAATGGGGTACGACACCAGCTCTGGCATTCCGACCAAGCTCACATATTACGTGACTGAGTCGACTCCGAATGGCACTACTACAACTGAGACTCTCTACAAGCACGAGGTCGGCATCAGTGGCGCCATCGTGGGCACTGCTGCTGGATCAACGATGAGACTCATCAACGTCTATTCAGGCGGCGTGTTCAATCTTACAAGCGGTGTGCTCACGCAGGCAAAGGATTGCAACGTCGGCAACCTCATCTATGCCGAGAACGGCTCTACCGTCAACATGAGCGGCGGCTATGTGTGTGGCGCTTCTAGCTCGGGTGCGGGCGCGGGCATTATGGTGTCCAACGATAAAGGTGGTGCCTCGACCCTTAAGTTGACCGGTGGCGTAATTGCTGGCAACAGTGCTCCTAGTGGCGGCGGTGTGTATGCTAAAGACTCCACGGTCACCATGACTAATGGCGTAATCTCCGGCAACAGCACACTTCCTTCTGGTGCTGGTTTCGGCGGCGGCATCATGGCCGAAAACGGCAGCGTCACTGTTTCCGGTGGCTACATCACTAACAATAAATATGCCAATTTCTGTGGCCATGATGGTTATGGCGATCATGGCGGCGCTGGACTTGCCGCTAGAAACGGTACTCATGTCACCATTTCGGGCGGCCAGATCACGGGCAACTATTCTGAGGAAGCAGGCGGCGGCGTTTACATTACCGATGTCGATCGACACGGGGCGAGTTCTCGCGAGACAATGGCATGGCTCAACATTACGGGGGGAACTATTGCCGCAAATGTGAGCAATCGTTCCGAGGGTGCTGGCATTCGCGTGGGCCAGATGGTTGACGCGATGATAGAAGGTGCGTCAAAATCTACTCCAGTCTATATCACTAATAACTCCTGCATGTCTCGCTTTGACTGGGGCGGAGGCGGTATCTTTGTCCAGGGCGATTCGGATACCGCATCTAATGCGGGCAGGCTATTTGTCTATAACTCCTATATAAGCAGCAATGAGGCCGGTGGCTACGGTGGCGGCGTTGCGGTTTGCCCGACGGGTAAGACCTTGGTGACGAATACCGACGGCACGGCAATTTTTGGCAATACGTCTGCTCAAAACCAGCAGAGTGCAAATGACTATGATCCTGAAAACAATAGAGGCAACGATGGCACCCCTCACCTATCCGCTGGTGGCTACGAAGGCCTTGTCCACAAAAAGAACCAGGATACTGACGCCTACAATAGTTCTTTCTTTCGCGAAAACGGCCACGCGGACTTCTTCCTTGCGGCGGAGGGTCATAAGACCCCGATCGCGGCGGTGATTGGCAAAATGCTTGGCGGCGGTGACGCCAAATACAAGGGAAGTAAAGAGCTTACGCAAGCCATTACTATCCCCGCTAACGGTGGCGTGCAGGTATATAAAAGCATCGGCCTGAGCTCGGGTGTTACAGCTCAAGACGAAGCCGCGATCAATGCGCAAAAAGTTGCGACAACGTTCATCACCGGCAACTATTCCTGGGACCATGGCGGCGGCATCATGTCGAACGGCGACCTGTACATGGGCGCGCCTGAGGACACGTATGTCTATCCGAGCCTCAAGCTCAAGGCGACCAAGGTACTACGTAATTCGCAGACAAATGTGAACGAGAAGCTCGAAGAGAATCAGTTTACCTTTAGGGTCTACCGCAAGGACTCAACCGACCCTTTGGCTAGCGCGAAATTCAATCGTAACGTTTGCACCGAGGTAGGAACTGCAAAAAATGACGCAAGCGGTAACATCACGTTTGATCTTGATGAACAGTTCGCAACGAGTGGTACAGCTGACACAACCACTATCACATACTACTTGGTCGAAGATTCCGGCGCTGAACCCGGTATCACGTACGACTCCGCTGTGTATGAGATTGTGGTAAGCGCCAAGGATAACCCGACCGAGCTCATGACTGTTCCGAAAAAGGACGAGCCGAACGTACAGATAGCTCTCAAAATCCATAACTACACGATTGAAAAGGTCAAAGTGACCAAGCATGAACTCGACAAGTCATCTGGGATGTGGAGTGTCACAAAATCATGGGACAACTTGCAGAAGAGCGATGACTATTATCCAATTGCCTGCAAAGATAGCTCAACGACTTTCACCAACGAGTACACTCCGTACACCTCCAGCGGCTCCTGGACTCCCAAGGCGACTAAGGTCGTTAAGGGTGGCGAGATGAAGGAGTTTACGCTCGAGTTTGCGGATAACGAGGAGTTTGAGGGTGGTAGCGTCAGGACTGTGAAGACTGATGCAACGGGAGACACGACTCAGACGCTTTCGTTCTTGAACGCTTCTAGCGAAGGGATTAAGTATTCACTTTCTGATATCACGAAGGGCTCCTACACTGCTGGTGACTCCACGGGTCGTGGCGCTTCTAAGACCTTTACGTACTATGTGCACGAGAAAGACGAGAGTTCGCCTCTCTCGCACTACAAGTATGACAAGTCGGTTTACAGGTTCGACGTCACGATGACGGACCAGAAAGATGGCAGAATCGTTCCCACGAAGGTAACCTACACCCAGATCAAGGATGCTGACGGTAAGGAAATCGATTCCAATAAGCAGGTCCCCCTCAGCTTCGACGGTACCAAGCCCGACTCCACCCCCACCTTCACCAACACCTACTCCACCTCTTTGCCCCTTTCTGGTATGTCGGGCGTCACTCTGACGTACCTTGCCGGCGCGGCGGTGCTTTGCGCTGCTGCGGCCTGGATGCACATTCGTCGCAAGGCGAATGCGAAGGGAGGTGAGCGTCGTGAATAAGAAGTTTAGCTCCTTCCCGATCTTGTTTGCGCTGCTCGCCCTCCTGATCGGCACCTGCGCGGTCGTGTTCCCCGCTTCCGCGCAGGCCGCGCCGACCTCGACCGGTTCCATCACGGTGAGCGGCACCGTGGCGAGCAGCTACGATGCCTACCAGATCTTTAGCGCCGATGTCTCCGACGGTGACAACGACGCCAAGGTCTACTCCCAGATCGCTTGGGCAAACGACGCCGCGCGCGACGCCGTCCTGCCTGTGCTGCACAGCGCCGGCATGCCCAAGTCCCAGACCACCGCGCAGGAAGCTGCCGAGTGGCTCAACGACGATTTCCACCTTACGAGCGCGCTGAGCGCACAGCTCGCTCGTTCCCTCCAGAGCTCTGGCGCCGTGTCCGTGGCCCTTAACGCGGGCACGGCGGCCGAGCTGCCCTGCGGCTACTGGCTCATCGTCGCCGACGACGACGCCATCGCCCAGAACGAGGTCGGCACCGCGCCGATCATGGCCCTGGTCGGCGGCAGCGCCGTCACCGTCAAGCCAAAGGCGGCGACGCCCAAGGTCGCCAAGCACGTGCTGGAGGACAGCACCGCCGCATGGCAGAAGGCCGCAGACGCCACGGTCGCCGACGACCTGTACTGGCGCCTCTCGGCCACGGTCCCGGCGGGCCTTACCGCCTACGACGCCTACGCGGTGCAGTTCGTCGACGCCATGAGCGCGGGGCTCGACCCCTCCAAGGTTGCCGCGAGCATGCATGTGTACGTGGCGGCGGGGGCCGAGGGCGGCTTCGGTGCTGTCTCGGCCGGCAAGGACGGACGCGCCGGCACCGAGCCCGCCAAGGGCTGGACCGACATCACGGCCCAGTGCGTCACCAAGGTGGCCGCGGACGGAACCTTCACCGTGCGCACCGGCGACCTGATCGCCGCGCTCGGCGGGGCCGACGCCTTCGCCGCGGGCGCCCGCGTGGTCGCTGTGTACAACGCGCCGCTCGCCAGCGGCTGCAACCACGGCATCGCCAAGGGCAACCCCAACGAGGTCTACCTGCGCTACCCGCGCTCTCCCTTGTCCGACCAGTCCGGCGACGCCGGCTTCACCCGCACGCCGAGCGATGACGCGACGGCCTACACCTGGGATCTTGCGCTCACCAAGCGCGGCAGCGACGGCGACAAGCCGCTGCCCGGGGCGGTCCTGAGCATCACTGGCGACCGCGGTCGCACGCTGGCGGCCAATGGCACGTGGGATGCGGAGGGCAAGGCTACCGTCACCACGGGCGAGGACGGCCGCGTGACTGTCTCGGGCGTGGACTCGGGCAAGCTGGAGGTCCGCGAACTCAAGGCGCCCAAGGGCTACACCGCCTTTGAGGGCACGCGCTCCGTGACGGTCAAGGCCGAGGGCCTGGACGTCGACCAGGTGGCCGCCGCCAAGCCCAGGCTCACCATCACGGCAGAGTCGCCCCTGCGCGCCGACAACGCGGACGGGTCGACGGGCAGCCTGGAGGCGTCGCTCATCAACACGCCCACCGGCACGCCCCCTAGCACTATCACCGGAGGCTTTATGCCCTCGACAGGCGATATGGCAATGTACGCCGCGGCCGCCGCAGCGGTCGCCGGAGCCGCGCTCCTCGTGGTCGCGCTCCTGATCAAGCGGGGAGGCGGCAACCATGCAGAGTAGCCAATGGCCCCACAGAGAGCGGGGCGAGACATAACCAAGCAGATGCTTAGACACAGACAGATGGTTTTAGATCAAATGGACTTCAAGCAGAAAGCTGAGGAAAAGAAGATGAGTATGAGCAAGAACATCGCCCGCCTGGCAGTGACGGCCGGCCTCACGGCAGCGTTGAGCTTTGGTGGAGTGATGGCCCCGGTGACCATGGCGTTTGCTGAGGGTACGGCGGGTTCGGCCAACAGCATCACGATCAGGCAAGATGCAAAAAACACGGACGCCACGGACTCCAACAAAAAGACGCAGTTCGTCGCCTATCAGATTTTTAAAGCCAAGGTGGTTGATGGAACTGGCTCGGGCAACAAGGTCGTTTCCGATGTCGCATGGGGCGCCAATGTGACACCTGACACCCAGAACGCCATTATTGCTGCTATTCAGGGCAGCACTGACTATAATTCCACTGATTCGAAACTTCCCACTGAAAATCCCACCGCACAGGATGTCGCCGAGTGGATGGCCGCAAATCTCCAGAGTGCTTCTGGGTTCGTGAACAATGGCGATCTGCTCGACACGATTGCCGGCTTGGTCAAGAAGACTACTCCTGTCACGCCCCAGGGAGCTTCTGAGGCTAAGTTCGCTGCGGACACCCCAGTTTCCTTTGAGAACTCTGGCTACTACCTCTTCCTGACGGACGATGGTTCTATCGGTACGGAGAGCAACTATTCTGGGCAGAAGCAGACTGGCACCTCGCCGATCTTCGCTGTTGTGGGCGGCAGCGCTGTTCAGGTTAACGAGAAGATTGGTATTCCTACGGTTACAAAGAAGATTAGGGACGACAAGCCCGACAGCGATTGGGGGGATAAGGCCGACTCGCAGGTTGGCCAGGATGTTCAATATCAGCTGACTGGCACTGTTGCCGAAAACGTAGCCTCGTTTGATACTTACTACTATGAGTTCCACGATGAACTTTCTGCTGGCCTGACGGCGAAGGCAGACAGCGTCGTCGTTAAAATCGGTGACAATATCCTTTCGCCCAACACAGCTGCTGGCGCTAATACCGGCTACGATGTCTCGATTGACGATAATAATACGCTGACCGTAAAGTTTACCGACCTTAAGGCTGCTGCGAAACAGGCTAACGCGACGCTCGACGGCAGCTCCAATGTCGTCGTCACTTACAACGCTATGCTCGATCCTGCGAAGGCTGCGAACGTTACTGTTGGCAGCGTGGGTAACGACAACACCGTAAAGCTCATCTACTCCAACAACCCCATGAGCGATGGCAAGGGCGAGTCCGTGCCCGACACCGTTCGCGACTACACCTATGCGCTCAAGCTTGTCAAGAAAGATCACGAAAGCAAGAAAAAGCTCGAGAATGTTGGATTTACCATTCAGGCTACCGATCCTGATGACAGTGCGGACGGCAGCGCTTCCAAGGGCAAATACGTTCAGGAACTTGGCAACCTTGGTGATACGCCGCATGAGTTCGTCACTGATGGAAATGGCGAAATTTACATCAAGGGACTTGACGCTGGTACTTACACCGTTCATGAGCAGACTGCCCTCGGCAACTACAATTCGCTGAAGGACTTCACTTTCACGATCTCGACTCAGGCGTCTGGTGCAGACAGTCTTCATAAAACCGAGGAAGAGGCACAGACCGTGACAGTCACCAGGACGGCGGAGACTTCCGACCTCGTTATCCTTGATGACGCTGCTCAGACTGATGGTACCGTCACCCTTACCGTCGAGAACAAGAAGGGCTCCAACCTCCCGCTGACCGGCCTTAACGGCGTGACCTTCACTTGGATCGCTGGTGGCGCGGTGCTGTGCATCGGCGTGGCGCACCTCATCCGCAGCCGTAAGCAGGCTGAGGAGTCCGAGCAGGAGTAACGCTCACTCACCCATCCCTTTGGCAGGTGGGATGTGATGGCCATGAGACTTGCGGACACTTTTCTCGTCCATCGATGTTCTTGCTTTGCCATTCTCTTTTCGGGGCAGACTCCGCACTGGAGTCTGCCCCGTTCTTTTTGGACAACGCAGGCAGCCTTCACCGTCCGGTGCGGACTCATCCGTCATCGCGTTTCTTGACTCGTATGAAGTTCGGTTTAAGGTCCGTAGGCGCACGCGCGGTGCGGACGGTAGAAGGCATTTGCGCCGCAACAAGCGCAGATAAGAATGCCCGGGGTTAGAGGCCCGGGCATTTAACAACACCGGAAACTGGTCGCCCGCGCTCCTTAGTACTTACGCGGGGTGCGTCGTTTCCTGTAGCTATTGTATCCCGAATCGCTCAGTTGATTCGAGATATTTTGAAAACTCAAACACGACGGGCAAACCCGGACAATGCGGCCAGGCTCCGCTGTCCAAGGAATCATGTGTGTAGCTATCGAACAAATGTTTGTCAAAATCGCGTTCACCAGGCGTAAGCGCGAGTGCTCGCGGTAAAATACCCTTGCGACGCATCCCGTGCGCGGGCGGCCGACGACTCGATCGGAGGTCCCCAAATGCTGAAATTCCTTAACGTGCTCGCCGCCCTCGCGGCGGTGGGCTCGTTCGTCATCGCGTTTTTTGACTCGTATGAGGTTCGGTTTAAGGTCCGTAGGCGCACGCGCGGTGCGGACGGTAGAAGGCATTTGCGCCGCAACAAGCGCAAATAAGAACGGCCGGGGTTACAGCCCGGCCGTTTAAAACGTTAGAAAACTAGGCCGCCCGCGCTCCTTAACACTTACGCGGGATGCGTCGTTTTCTATTGACATTGTATCCCGAATCGCCCCGCCGATTCGGGATATTTTGAAAACGCAAATACTGGCCCATGCTCGCGCCGCGCAATGCTGTCTAGCTGCGTTGTCCGTCGTGGGTGCTCGCAATTCGGCTATTATTTGTTTAGACAACCTGAGCTGTAAAGGAGTGACCGGCGATGGTGCAGGGCGCCAAACACATGAAGGGCGATAACGCCGTGGACAACGGTGGCTCAAGTCCCCAGCCCAAACCTCAACCAAAGCCTCAGCGTCGTCGCAAGCGACTGCCGCGCTGGGCTGACCGGCTCATCACTATCGTCATCATCCTTATCGGCGTGGGCCTCATGACCTGGCCGTGGATCTTAGACCGGCTCGAGGCTTCGGGCGTGTTCAACCAGATCAGCACGGTATCCAGCACTGTGGACGCGCTTTCCGAAGAGGAACGCGAGCGCATCCTGTTGCAGGCTCGCTCCTTTAACGAGCAGCTTGCCGGCGAGGCCACCGAACTTCCCGCCGACCAGATCGAGCCCTACGATCAGCAGCTTATCTTTGACCGCGACCCCATGATGAGCTGGGTCGAGATCCCCTCCATCGACGTGAGCATGCCCATCTACCACGGCACGAGCGAGGAAGTCCTTATGGCGGGCGTCGGCCACCTGGAGGGTACGAGCCTGCCGGTGGGCGGCACCTCGACGCATTGCGTGCTCACCGCGCACTCGGGCATGCGCAACCTGAGCATGTTCGATGACATCCACTCGCTGGAGCCCGGCGACCTGGTGCTGTTGCACACCATGAATAAGACGCTCGCCTACAAGATGGTCGACTCCGAGGTCGTGCTGCCCGAGGAGATGGAGTCGCTGACCATTGAGCCCGGCGCCGACAAGCTGACGCTCGTCACCTGCACGCCTTACGGCGTGAACGACCATCGTCTGCTGGTGCATTGCGTGCGTACCAAGTACAACAAGAAGGACGTCGACAAGCAAAAGTCGCTGGCCGGCCGCCACTGGGGCAAGCGCGAGTTCGCCGTGCTCATCGTGGTCGTGGCCATTGTGCTGTTGCTGCTGGACATCGTGATCCACGCAATCCGCAAACGCCGCAAGACCAAGGCCTCGGCATAGCCATTGTTCGGAACCACCACAATGGGGACAGGCACCTTTGTGGTGGTCGGGCGCCCAAACCGTCCCAACATTCGATGAAAATCGCGATTTTGCCGAAAAACGTCGAATGTTGGGACGGTTTTTGTTGTGGGCGGGACGGTTTTCGCCGCAGATCCGCCGGGTCGCGCCCTGCCGTCCCGCCGTCCTCGTTACGTTTTCGCTGCATTTGGGTAAAGCGCCTGCTCCAAGCCGGCGTTGCCCTGTATACTAGAGCGGTTTAACTGTTATGCGGAAGGGAGCGCCTATGGCACTCAGCGAGAAAGACGTGCGCGGCATCGCCGAGTACGCAAAGATCGCACTGACCGATGACGAGCTCACCCAGATGACGTCCTACATGAACGACGCCGTCCAGATGCTCGAGCCCGTCTTGCAATATGACTTGCCCGACGTGGAGCCCACGTTCCATCCCATCGGAAGCCTGTCCAACGTGATGGGCGATGACCTGCGCGAGCCCGAGCGCGACCTGCCGCTCGACGTTGCGCTGGAAAACGCCGGCAGCGCGCGCGACCGCTACTTCCGCGTGCCGTCCATTTTGGGAGAGGGGGAGAGTGAGTAATGGCTCAGAGCTTCGATTCCCTTACCGCCGCCCAGATCGCCGCGGGCGTTGCCGCCGGCGACTTTACCGCTACAGAGGTGGCCCAGGCCTCCCTTGCCGCCATCGAGGCGCGCGAGGGCGGGGTCCAGGCATTCCTGCAGGTGTCGCCCGAGCTCGCACTCGAGGCCGCCGCGCGCGTGGATGCCGACCGTGCCGCCGGAAAGCCGCTGCCCCCGCTCGCGGGCGTGCCGCTGGCCATCAAGGACAACATGAACCTCGTGGGCACGCGCACCACCTGCGCTTCCCGCATGCTCGAGAACTACCAGAGCGTCTACACCGCCACCTGCGTCCAGCGCATGCTCGATGCTGGCTGCCTGCCCATGGGCAAGGCCAACATGGACGAGTTCGCCTTCGGTAGCTCTACCGAGAGTTCGGCCTTCCACCGTACCAATAACCCCTGGGATACCGAGCGCGTGCCCGGCGGCTCCTCGGGCGGCTCCGCTGCCGCCGTTGCCGCGGGCGAGGTCGCGCTCTCGCTGGGCTCGGATACCGGTGGCTCCATCCGCCAGCCGGCGGCGCTCTGCGGCGTGGTGGGCCTCAAGCCCACGTACGGCGCCGTGAGCCGTTACGGCGTGGTGGCCTTTGGCTCTTCGCTCGACCAGGTTGGCCCCTTTGGTCGCACGGTCGAGGACGTCGCGCTGGCCATGAACGCGCTCACCGGTGCGGGCCACGATCCGTACGACTGCACCAGCCAGGACTGTGCCGTCGACTTTACCGAGCACCTCAACGACAGCATCGAGGGCAAGCGCGTGGGCATCATCCCCGCGTTTATGGAGGCCGAGGGCCTGACGCCCGAGGTCAAGGCCGCTGTTCAGCGCGCCGCCCAGGAGCTGCAGAACCAGGGTGCCGAGCTGGTCGAGGTCGACCTGCCGCACCTGGATGCCGCCATCGCTGCCTACTACGTCATCGGCCCGGCCGAGGCGTTCTCCAACCTGGCCCGCTTTGACGGCATTCGCTACGGCTACCAGGAGGAGGGCTGCGCCAACCTGTCCGACCAGAGCTCGCTCTCGCGCGCCCACGGCTTTGGTGCCGAGGCCAAGCGCCGTCAGATGCTCGGCGCCTACCTGCTGAGCTCGGGCGTGTATGATAAGTACTACTACGCCGCGCAAAAGGCCCGCACGCTCATCACGCAGGACTACGACGCCGCGTATGCCAAGGTGGACACCATCCTCATGCCCGCCTCGCCGCGCACGGCCTTTAAGTTTGGCGAGATTAGCGATCCCACGCAGATGTACCTCTCCGACCTGTACACCATCTCGCTCAACATCTGCGGCAACGGTGGCATCTCGGTGCCGCTGGGCCTGGGCGAGGATACTCAGCTGCCCGTTTCTGCCCAGCTGGTTGGTCCGGCGTTTAAGGACCGTCAGCTGCTCACGTTTGCCCGCGCCCTGGAGCGCGGCTTTGCCGATGCCGCCACGGGTGCGCCGGCGCTTTCCGTCGCGCCCGATTTTGCCGGGAAGGGAGGCGAGCTGTAATGAAGGAGCTTTCCGAGGTCCTGCAGGATTGGGAGGCCGTGATCGGCCTGGAGATCCACACTGAGCTCACCGCACTCGACACCAAGATGTTCTGCAACTGCAAGCTCAGCCACGATGACGAGCCCAACGCCAACGTGTGCCCGGTGTGCCTGGGCCTGCCCGGCGCCCTGCCGGTGCCCAACAAGCGCGCCATCGAGAGCATCGTCAAGGCCGGTCTTGCCACCAACTGCGAGATCCAGCGCCACTCGATGTTCTACCGCAAGCACTACTTCTATCCCGACATGGCCAAGAACTTCCAGACCACGCAGGGTCCGGTCGCCTTTGCCATGTACGGCCATCTGGACCTGGACGTGACCGGTCGCGGTGCCGCCGAGCGCCCCGACTGCGCGTTTGGCGAGGCCGAGGCCCAGAGCCTGGCGAGCGCCTCGGCCAACGCCGAGGGTCTGTCCACGTCCATGTCGTCGACCATGCGCGAGGGCAACCAGCGCGCCGGTCACCTGGCCAGCTACGACGCGTCCAACCTGCAGATGCCCGAGCGCCGCGAGGACGGCTCCTACACGGTGCCCATCCGCATCCTGCGCATCCATATGGAGGAGGACGCCGCCAAGATGGTGCACGTGGGTGGTGCCGAGGGCCGCATTACCGCCGCTGCCGAGTCGCTCGTCGACTACAATCGCTGCGGCACGCCGCTCATCGAGCTTGTCACCGAGCCCGACCTGCGCACGCCCGAGGAGGCGCGCCTGTTTATGGAGAAGCTCCGTCGCATCTTTGTGACGCTGGGCATTTCCGACTGCTCCATGGAGAAGGGCTCCATGCGCTGCGACGGCAACGTCTCGCTGCGTCGCCGCGGCGAGACCAAGCTGGGCACCAAGACCGAGCTCAAGAACCTCAACTCGTTCAAGAGCCTGCACGACGGCCTTGCCTACGAGATCTGCCGCCAGGCCGAGGTGCTCGAGGAGGGCGGCATCATCTATCAGGAGACCCGCCACTGGGAGCCCAGCCGCAAGCGCACCGTGGTCATGCGTGTGAAGGAGACGGCCGACGACTATCGCCTGTTCCCCGATCCCGACCTGGCGCCGTTCGACTTGGACGACGAGTTCATCGCTCGCTGCCGTGGCGAGATTCCCGAGCTGCCCGATGCCAAGCGCGCCCGCTTTGAGGCCGACTTTGGCATTAAGGCGGCAGACGCCGAGCAGATCGCCGGCGACCCCGAGTTTGCCGAGTTCTTTGAGGCAGCCGCTACCGGTATGGCCGGCAAGGAAGCTCAGACGGTCGCAAACCTGCTGGTCAACGAGATGATCGCCTACCTTAAGGGCGCGGGCGCGTCGCTCGTCGAGTCCGGCATCGCGCCGGCTCAGGTGGCCGCACTTGCCAAGCTGTTGGCGACCGATGTCATCAGCTCCAACCAGGCGCACGAGGTCTTTGAGGCCATGGCCCAGACCGGCGACGACCCCAACAAGATCGTCGACG
>CAKUFT010000020.1 GCA_934650095.1 uncultured Collinsella sp. | reverse complement strand
CTTCCCTCGACGAGCTGCTCAACCAGCTCGTGGACACCGACGACGCCGAAGAGGCCAAGGACAACGACGAGGAGTAACTTCCTAGTACGTTAACCGCCCTTCCAAAGACCCGTTTCCCAACAGGGAAGCGGGTCTTTTTTGTAAACCTGCCAAAAAGGGACAGGTTAGTTTTGGTAGGTTTTTCCTGCTTGAATTTGAAACATTTCGTCCGGTCAAAGCGTATCTATGGTGAGGACCTCATCAAGAACCATCAACGTCACCGGGAGGTGATTATGGAAGAACAAGCATTTAGACAGGCGGTCGAAGATCACCGGGATGTCGTGTTTCGAATCGCATTGACGTACCTGCGCGATCGCGCCGATGCCGACGATGTTGCACAAGACGTCTTTCTTAAGTTGCTCAAAAGCGATACGCATTTTGAAGGCTGGGAGCATCTTCGTCGCTGGCTTATCCGGGTCACGATTAATGAATGCAAATCGCTCTTTCGAAAGCCATGGAGACGCGTGGAGGATATTGAGAACCTGGCCGATTCGCTTTCGACGGCGCAGGATGAGACCAAGGCGGTCCTGTCAGACGTTATGCGACTTCCGGAGCGATTCCGTGTTCCCATCGTGCTCTATTACTATCTGGGCTTTTCGACCTCAGAGATTGCCGAGTTATTACATGTACCAGCCTCGACCGTTCGAACGCGTTTAGCCCGCGGCAGATCGAAACTCAAGTTCATCCTAGAGGAGGGCGACCGTGAAATCCAACCAAATCAAGCAGGCCTTCGAGTCCGTCCAAGCCGATAGCGATCTTGCTGACCGTGTTCTTTATGCCGCTGCTGGTGAGCCGCTTCGCCGAAAGGGTCACGCGAAGCCTCTGTACGTTGCCGTGATCGGATGCCTTGCCGGAGTGCTGGCGACCGGAGGGGTCGCCTACGCCGTCGTCAATTCCAGTTATTTTGCCTCTGCCTGGGGAAACCATGGCAACGGAGAGTCCATTACCTGGACTCAAGGTGGCTCGTCGGGGACTAAATATACCTACACCAGAGAGTTTGGTGACGGCATTGCGCCCCAAAGCTTGGAGGGTTCAGTACAGAAGGTCAATCTGTCCGTCGAGGGCAACGGCTATACACTCGACATTCATGATATGGCTATCGATAAAAACGGTTGCGGTGCCGTGACGTTTACGTTGTCCAATCCAAATGGTGTTAACTACTACAAGCCGGCAGCAGAGACTGGCGAACTTGTTCTCTATGGTGAAGAAGAGGGGGGCGTCAGTACACCCAGCATGAACTTCGGCGAGGAATGGGCTGATACACGCTGCACCATTGATAAAGACACATCAAGCGACACGGTCATTAACGGCACGATGTACTTTGCATCTTGGAATCGCGATCGAGATTTACGACATGCGGTCACCTGGAATATCAGTTGGACGGAGGGCAAAGGTGAGGATGCGAAGGTGATCGAGGTATCGACGCCAGAGTTTAACGTCGGAGCGCACGTCGATACAAAGGAGCTCCGCTCCGACGACTCGCCTCTCGAGATCAGCCCGTTTTCCATCCAGACGCACATCGATGATCTGGGCTATGAAGCAGTTGATCATAAACTGACCGTCAGCTACAAGGATGGATCGGAGCAGATTATCGAAGATGACGACGCAGGGGCGTACAATTTCTATGTTTCGATGGCGCGCAATAGCGGAGAGAACATCTGGGTTCCGACAAGGCTCATCAATGTCGATCAGGTTGTATCGGTAACCCTTGAGGGAACGAGGTGCACATCAACAGGAGAGACCGAAACAGAAGTACCCTTTACCATCGTCTACTCGTAAGGCTTGAGGCCGCTTCCCACTAGGGGAAGCGGCCTATTTTGCGTTATATGGACGGTTATTTTGAGCGATATTCGCCTGAATTTCGGAAGTATGCGGCAAAATCTCGATGGGCCGACCACACCGCATATGCTCAAGCGCTCTACCTGCTGGTTTATTATCGCAAACCCCGGCGTGCTCGGCAGGTCCAGAATTTGCCGCATACTTCCGAAAGCGCCGCCGATTTCCCTATGACAGATGAGGGCGGATCACCGCTGGAGCGCGACGTTTCCGCAGATAAAACCGACCAAAACAAACCTGTCCCTTTTTGGCAGGTAACGTTGCCCCGACGAGCGCGTCGGATTCCCGGTCCGGGCGGCCCGCCGTTTAAGTTTGTCGCGAGTTCCGCACGCAAAGGAAAGCACTTAATGTGCTTTCCGTCTTGCGCAGGACTGTAGAGCAGCAAACTTAATACCTGGGCCGCCCGGCCCGAGAATCCGCCCCCGCGCACAGGAGGGGATTCCTTTTGTGTAGGGTTTGCGGAAATGTGCCAATTTTGGGATACGCCCGGCGGCGTGGTCTGTTGACGGCACAGCTAACGCCACGTATCCTATCGAACAGCGTGTTTCGTAGGGGGATGCTGACCCCTCGATTCAAGCCGTTGCACTTTACAGAAAGCTGGAATCATTCGAGAAGGAGTACGCTTTGCCTACTATTAACCAGCTGGTTCGCCAGGGCCGTCGTTCCGTGCCCAAGAAGTCCAAGAACGCTGCTCTGCAGCACAACTCCCAGAAGCGCGGCGTGTGCACCCGCGTCTTCACCACGAGCCCCAAGAAGCCGAACTCGGCTCTTCGTAAGGTTGCCCGTGTTCGCCTTGTCAACGGCATCGAAGTTACTGCTTACATCCCGGGTGAGGGCCACAACCTGCAGGAGCACTCCATCGTGCTCGTCCGCGGCGGTCGTGTCCGTGACCTCCCTGGTGTCCGTTATCACGTCATCCGTGGCGCCTACGACGCTGCTCCGGTCCAGAACCGTATGCAGGCCCGTTCCAAGTACGGTGCTAAGCGCCCCAAGGCTAAATAAGCCAGATAACGTTTTGATACTTTCGCCGTGTGCCGCCTAAGCGCCGCACGGTAGACACTTAAGGAGATTTCACATGCCGCGTCGTGCAGCAGCTAATCGTCGTGAGGTTCAGCCTGACGCCGTTTACAACAACCGCCTGGTGACTCAGCTCATCAACAAGGTCCTTCTTGACGGCAAGAAGGCCACCGCTGAGCGCATCGTTTACACCGCTTTCGAGATCGTTGCCGAGAAGTCCGAGGGTGGCGACGCTCTCGCTACCTTCAAGAAGGCTATGGACAACGTCAAGCCCACGCTCGAGGTTAAGCCCAAGCGTGTCGGTGGCGCTACCTATCAGGTCCCGATGGAGGTCAACTCCCGTCGTTCCACCGCTCTGGGTATCCGCTGGATCGTCAACTTCTCCCGCGCTCGCAAGGAGAAGACCATGGCCGAGCGTCTCGCCAACGAGATCCTCGACGCCTCCAACGGCCTGGGCGCTTCCGTCAAGAAGCGTGAGGACGTCTTCAAGATGGCCGAGGCCAACCGCGCGTTCTCTCACTATCGTTGGTAAGTTAAGGTAAGGAACTAACATGGCTAAGCCTAAGTACAAGCTTTCCGATACCCGTAACATCGGCATCATGGCCCACATCGATGCCGGTAAGACCACCACGACCGAGCGTATTCTTTACTACACCGGTAAGACCCACAAGATCGGTGAGGTCCATGAGGGCGCTGCCACCATGGACTGGATGGTTCAGGAGCAGGAGCGCGGCGTAACCATTACCTCCGCTGCTACCACCTGCTTCTGGAACAAGGACGGCAAGGACTACCGCATCCAGATCATCGACACCCCGGGCCATGTTGACTTCACCGCCGAGGTCGAGCGCTGCCTGCGCGTCCTCGATGGCGCTGTCGCCGTCTTCGACGCCGTTGCCGGCGTTCAGCCCCAGTCTGAGACCGTTTGGCGTCAGGCTTCTACCTTCAACGTTCCCCGCATCGCCTTCATCAACAAGTATGACCGCGTGGGCGCTGACTTCTTCAACGCTATCGAGACCATGAAGGATCGTCTCGACGCTAACGCCGTGGCCGCTCAGGTCCCGATGGGCGCCGAGGACAACTTCTGGGGCGTCATCGACCTGGTCACCATGACTGCATGGGACTTCAAGGCCGACGAGAAGGGTATGACCTACCCCGAGCCGATGGACGAGATCCCGGCTGAGTTTGCCGACATCGCTGCCACCAAGCGCGAGGAGCTCCTCGACGCTGCTGCCAGCTTTGACGACGAGCTCATGGAGAAGATCCTCATGGAGGAGGACTTCACCGTCGAGGAGCTCAAGGCTGCTCTGCGCAAGGGCGTTCTGGCCAACGAGCTCAACCTTGTCTTTGTGGGTTCCGCCTACAAGAACAAGGGCGTTCAGGAGCTGCTCGACGCTGTCGTCGACTACCTGCCCAGCCCGCTCGACGTCGAGGCCGTCACCGGTACCGATCCGGACACCGGCGAGGAGATCCAGCGTCATCCTTCCTTCGACGAGCCCTTCTCCGGTCTGGTCTTCAAGATCATGACCGACCCGTTCGTCGGTAAGCTCACCTACGTCCGCGTTTACTCCGGCCGCGCCGAGTCCGGCTCCTACGTTGTCAACGCTTCCAACGGTCAGCGCGAGCGCCTCGGCCGCATCCTCGAGATGAACGCCGCCGAGCGTATCGACCGTGACGACGCTGCCGCCGGCGACATCGTCGCTTGCGTCGGCTTCAAGAACTCCACCACCGGTGACACCCTGTGCGCCGAGGGCAAGGAGATCGTCCTCGAGAAGATCGAGTTCGCTAAGCCCGTTATCGACGTTGCCATCGAGCCCAAGACCAAGGCCGAGCAGGACAAGATGTCCCTGGCTCTGACCAAGCTCGCCGAGGAGGACCCGACCTTCCAGGTGTCCACCAACCACGAGACCGGCCAGACCATCATCGCCGGCATGGGCGAGCTGCACCTCGAGATCATCGTCGACCGTCTGCTCCGCGAGTTCAAGGTTGACGCTAACGTTGGTAAGCCCCAGGTCGCCTACCGCGAGACCGCTGGTCACGACGTCGAGAAGGCTGAGGGCAAGTTCGTCCGTCAGTCCGGTGGTCGCGGTCAGTACGGCCACGCCGTCATCAAGCTCGAGAAGATGGAGGAGGGCTTCGGCTACGAGTTCGTCAACGCTATCGTCGGCGGTGTCGTGCCCAAGGAGTACATCCCGTCCATCGACAAGGGCATCCAGGAGGCCCTGAACACCGGTGTTATCGCCGGCTTCCCGGTCCTCGACGTCAAGGTCACCCTGTTCGACGGTTCTTACCACGAGGTCGACTCCTCCGAGGCCGCCTTTAAGATCGCCGGTTCCATGGCTATCAAGGACGCCCTCAAGAAGTCCGATCCGCAGCTGCTCGAGCCGATCATGGCTGTCGAGGTCGAGACCCCCGAGCAGTACATGGGCGACGTTATGGGCAACCTCTCCGGTCGCCGCGGCAAGATCGAGGGCATGGAGGATCGCAAGAACAGCAAGCTCATCCGTGCCAAGGTGCCGCTGGGCGAGATGTTCGGTTACGCTACCGACCTTCGCTCCCAGACCCAGGGCCGTGCATCCTACACGATGCAGTTCGACTCTTATGAGCCCGCGCCCAAGTCCATCGTGGACGAGGTCATGAGCAAGAACGCCTAAGTTCGAGCTCCCTGTTACGTAATCCGCGAGAACATCTCTCGCACTCTTTGGAGGTTTAAGTTGGCTACCCAGAAGATCCGCATTCGCCTCAAGGGCTATGATCACGAAGTCGTCGATCAGTCCGCGAAGCTCATCGTCGAGACCGCTCAGAAGACCGGCGCTCGCGTTTCCGGTCCTGTCCCCCTGCCCACCGAGCGCAACCTGTACACGGTTATCCGCTCGCCGCACGTGAACAAGGACTCCCGTGAGCAGTTCGAGATGCGCACCCACAAGCGCCTCATCGACATCCTCGACCCCACCTCGGGCACCGTTGATTCGCTTATGCGTCTCGACCTCCCCGCTGGCGTCGACATCGACATCAAGCTCTAAGCGATATCGCTCATAGCTTACAGGGCCCCGCTGCCATTACGGTAGCGGGGCTCTTTTGTTTTGAATGATGGTTTGGACTGCCGGGTAATGCTGCCGAGTAGGTGGCTGCGGCGCTCTATTCGCTCAATGGGCGCAATGACGCCTCCTCAAAATGGAAGGAACGCAAGCCGTCTTCCGTTTCGATACACGCGCGACCAAAGGCATCGACCGTTTGAAAGATGCCACGCGCCAGCTCGTCACCGGCAGGGGAACGGGCGATAACGTGCTCCCCAATCCAATTGAGGTGAGTGACATATTCGCCGTGGATGGGTGCGAGCGGTCCGGCGTTTTCTTCCTTGGCGTTGAGCAGATCCGCCCACGCGTCCACAGCGTTTACGACGGTGCGATAGACCTCCTTGAGCAGCACATCGACGGCGGGAACGTTCTCGTTGAGGTCAGACAGGCCGATTGCCGGTAGGCCGCCATCGGGAACCTCCGAGGGCACATAGTTCACATTGACGCCAATGCCGCAGACGGCGAAAGGTTTGCCTTCGTTATCGCGTGCGGCCTCGACCAGAATGCCGCCGAGTTTGCGCCCTCGAGCGACCAAGTCGTTGGGCCATTTGAGGCCAATCTCGTTTGCAAGACCCTGCTTTTCGAGCGTCTCGAGTACCGCTAGGCCGCTGACGGCGGCAAGACCAGAGTACTTTGCAGGATTAACGCATGGACGCAGGACAATCGAAAGCAGTAAGTTGCCGGCGGTTGAATCCCACTTGTGACCGCGCCGGCCGCGTCCTGCTGTCTGAGCCCGGGCGGCAAGTCCTGTGCCATGCGGCGCTCCCTGTTTTCCTGCTTCGAGCAGGTCATCGTTGGTCGATCCGGTTACGTCGACTATCTTTAATTTGGCATCCATAACGGCTGCTACCTCCTTAATGAATAAGTGAATAACGCAGTGGTGTCGAGAGACAGACACAATGTGAAGCCTTTGTCGCATTTGGACAATTTAATGTTAACACGTCAACAACGACTGAAATGCGCTATCCTCTCTTGGTCGATGTAAACACGTCAACAACTCAAAGGAGGTTAGCGATGGGTTTCACGATTCTTGGAACAGGCTCGGCGCTTCCCAAGCGCAGTGTTTCCAATGACGAGCTGTCCGAGTTCCTCGATACCTCGGATGAGTGGATATTTACCCGCACAGGCATCAAGAGCCGCCACGTCTGCACCACCGAGTCACTTGACGACCTTGCCGTAGCGGCGAGCGAGCGGGCACTCCAGGTGTCCGGAATCGACGCGAGCCAGTTGGATCTGATCGTCTGCTCGACGACGACGGGTGACCACCTTGTTCCCGCCGAAGCGTGCGCCGTTGCTGAGCGCCTGGGTGCCACATGTCCTGCCTTCGACGTTTCGGCGGCTTGTGCCGGCTTCGTATTTGCGCTCGATGTCGCCGAGGGCTATATCGCCCGCGGTCGCGCCAAACACGTGCTGGTCGTTGCAGCCGAGCAGATGACGCGCGCGCTCGATTGGACCGACCGTGCAACGTGCGTGCTCTTTGGCGATGGCGCGGGTGCTGCGGTCATAGAGGCCGGGGGAGAGAATCCCCTCGCCGTTGAGCTTTCGACGTCGCCTGACGTCGAAACACTGCGCGTCCCCGGATTGGCGGGCTCCTCGCCGTATAAGACGGCGCAGGACCGCGAGAGCGTGCTCTCCATGAACGGCCGCCGCGTGTTCAAGTTTGGCGTCAATGCGATCTGCGACACGGTCAACAAGCTCGCGAGCGACGCAAGTATCGCGGTTGAGGACATCGACCATTTTGTATTCCATCAGGCCAACGAACGAATTTTGAGCCAGGCGGTCAAGCGCCTAGGCGTGCCGGACGACCGCGTGGTCCGTACGCTGCGTGAGACCGGCAACATCTCGAGCGCCTGCATTCCGCTTGCCCTCGACCGGCTGGCAGACACTGGCGCGCTTTGCCCGGGCGACGCGATCGCCTTGGTTGGATTTGGCGCCGGTCTGGATATAGGTGGCTACCTGCTTCGCTGGAAGTAGTTGCACATAGGACATAAAAACGCCCCCAGGGCACAAACAAAGGAGAACTACCATGGCAGATCAGAAGACCTTCGAGCGCGTTTGCGACGTTATCCGCGAGACCGCCGGCCTTGACGATGTCGAGATGAAGCCCGAGTCCACGCTCGAGGAGATTGGCCTCGACAGCCTGGGTACCGTCGAGATCCTCGTCGCCGTCGAGGACGAGTTTGGCATTCAGCTCGATACCGAGGAGAACCCCAAGACGGTCGGCGAGTTTGTCGATACGGTCGAGGCGGCATTGGAGAAGTAGTAATGCTCAAGACTCCTCTCTGCGATCTGCTCGGTATCGAAAAACCCGTGTTTCAGGGCGGTATGGCCTGGATTGCCGATGCCTCGCTGGCGTCCGCCGTGTCCGAGGCGGGCGGCTTAGGGATTATCGCGGCTATGAATGCCGATGCCAACTGGCTGCGCGACCAGATCCACGAGCTGCGCGCCAAGACGGATAAGCCCTTTGGCGTCAACGTTATGCTCATGAGCCCGTTTGTCGACGAGGTCGCACAAGTGGTGATTGATGAGCGGGTGCCCGTTGTGGTGACTGGCGCCGGCAATCCCACCAAGTACATGAAGGCCTGGAGCGATGCAGGCATCAAAGTTATTCCCGTCGTGGCTTCGGTGGCGCTGGCGCGTCTCGTGGCGCGTCGTGGAGCCACTGCCGTGGTTGCCGAGGGCACCGAATCAGGTGGACATATTGGCGAGACCTCGACGATGGCGCTTGTTCCGCAGGTGGTGGATGCAGTGGATATCCCCGTTGTGGCGGCCGGCGGCATCGCCGATGGTCGCGGTGTGGCAGCCGCCTTTATGCTGGGTGCCGTTGGCGTCCAGGTAGGTACACGCTTTTTGGTTGCAAACGAATGCACCGTATCCGAGCAGTACAAAGAGCTGGTGCTCAAGGCGGGCGACACGTCGACGCGTGCGACCGGTCGCTCGACGGGACATCCGGTTCGCGCCCTTAAGAGCCCCTTCACCAACGCCTATGCCAAGAGCGAGGCGGCGGGCGCAAGCCCCGAGGAACTCGGTGCCATGGGCACGGGCGCACTTCGCAAGGCCGCAAAGGACGGTAATTACGAAGAGGGCTCGTATCTGTGCGGGCAGATTGCCGGCATGGTCAACGAGCGTCAGAGCGCGCGCGAGATCGTTGACGATCTGGTCGAAGGCGCTGAGTGCGTCTTGAAGGGTGCGTCCGCATGGGTAGCGTAGCGTTTTTGTTCGCCGGCCAGGGTGCCCAGCATCCGGCGATGGGCGTCGACTTGATCGAGGCATCGCCGGCGGCTGCCGAGGTGTTTGCGATCGCCGACGAGGTGCGCCCGGGGACCAGTGAGCAGTGCCGGAGCGCCTCGAAGGAGGAGCTCTCGCAGACCGAGAACACGCAGCCTTGCGTGTTCGTGCACGACCTGGCGGTCGCAGCTGCTTTGCGCGAGCGCAGCGTGGTACCTGCCGCCTGTGCGGGATTCTCGCTGGGCGAGGTCGCGGCACTCACCTTTGCGGGGGCATTCGATACGCGAGCGGGTTTTGAGCTCGTGTGCGAGCGTGCAGCATTGATGGCCGCGGCGGCCGAGCGTCACCCCGGCGGCATGCGTGCTGTCATCAAGCTCGATGCGGCGCAAGTCGAGGGCCTGGCAAAACAGGCCGGCGAAGACTGCTGGCCGGTCAACTACAACAGCCCCCAGCAGACCGTTGTGGCCGGGGCGCCCGAGGCACTGCAGGCGCTCGACGTTCTGGTAAAAGAGGCGGGCGGCCGTGCCATGAAGGTCGCGGTGTCGGGTGCATTCCATAGCCCCTATATGGCCGAGGCGACTGAGGGGCTGGCGACGTATATCCAAGCCGGTCACGCCCCGTCCCCGGTGCTCATTCCGGTTGTGGCAAACATGACGGCGGCGCCCTATCCGGCGGACCCCCAAGCGGCATCGGAGGTCTTGGCCAACCAGGTGAGCCATGCCGTGCGCTGGGTTGACACACTGCACACTCTGCAGGATCAGGGCATCGACACGTTTATTGAGGTCGGTCCCGGAAAAACGCTGTCCGGCCTGGTCAAGCGTACGCTGAGCGATGTTCGCGTGTATTCGTGCGAAACGGCCGATCAGGTCGCAGCTATTGCCGACGAGCTCGCATAGCCCACAGGGCTGTAACCCGAAAGGAACGACATGGGCAACTTGAACAATGGCGCACTCGAGCGCAACGACACACGTCGGGTGGCGCTCGTTACGGGCGGCTCGCGCGGTATCGGCCGCGCATGCGCTGTCGGTCTGGCGGAGGATGGCTACGATATCGCCGTCGTCTATGCCGGCAGCGTCGATGCAGCACACGAGACGTGCGAAGCCTGCGAGGCGGCTGGCGCCACGGCGCACGCATATCAATGCGACGTGGCCGACCCCGCTGCCGTCAATGCGTGCGCGGAAGCGGTCCTGAGCGACTTTGGCTCCATTTGGGCGCTCGTCAACAACGCCGGCATCACCAGCGATGGCCTGCTCATGCGCATGGGCGACGATGCCTTCGACCGCGTGCTTGATGTCAATCTCAAGGGCACGTTCAATACGACGCGCGCGCTCACCAAGACCTTTATGCGCCAGCGCGGCGGTTGCGTCATCAACATGAGCTCGGTTGTGGGGCTGATGGGTAATGCCGGGCAAGCCAACTACGCTGCCTCCAAGGCGGGCGTGATTGGCCTGACCAAGGCGGTGGCGCGCGAGCTTGCGCCGCGCGGCGTGAGGGTTAACGCCGTCGCCCCCGGCTTTGTCGAGACCGATATGACGGCAAAGCTTTTGGAGAAGGTTCGCGTGGCAACCGAGGAGCAGATTCCCCTGAAGCGCATGGCGCGCCCCGAGGAAGTGGCAGGCGTGGTGCGCTTTTTGGCGAGCGATGCGGCTGCCTACATTACGGGTGAAGTCGTACGCGTTGACGGCGGAATAGCGATGTAGAGACCAGGGCCGAAGAACGGCTTGGATGAGGAGACCATGATGGAACAGAGAGTTGCAATCACCGGCATCGGTGCCGTATCGCCGCTCGGCAACACCGCGCTTGCCACCTGGGCGGCAATGTGCGCCGGTACGTGCGGCATCGGGCCGATCACGCACTTCGATACCGATGCGTTTACCGTCAAGGTGGCGGCCGAGGTCAAGGGCTTTGACGGCAACGAGTACTTTGGCAAGCGTGACGCCAAACATCTCGACCCCTGCGTTCAGTTTGCGATGGCGGCTTCGGACGAGGCGATGCACGATGCGGGGCTCGATGTCGAGGGCGCCGTCGACCACGAACGCCTGGGCGTGTACGTGGGATCGGGCGTGGGCGGGATGTCGACGCTCGTCGACAACGTCCACACGATTGCCGATCGTGGGCCCCGCCGCGCATCGCCTTACATGATCGCGATGATGATCCCCAACATGGCATCGGGCAATATCGCAATCCGTCACAAGGCAAAGGGACCGACCCTGCCCGTCGTGACCGCTTGCGCGACCTCGGCCCATGCGGTGGGCGAGGCGTTCCGTGCTATCAAGCACGGCTATGCGGACGCAATCCTTGCGGGCGGCGCCGAGGCGGCCATTATCCCCGATGCCGTTGCAGGCTTTACGTCCTGCCGTGCACTCACCACTAATCCTGACCCGTCGACGGCATGCCGTCCGTTCGATGCGAATCGCGACGGCTTTGTGATGGGCGAGGGCGCCTGCGTGCTGGTACTCGAGAGCATGGAACATGCGCAGGCGCGCGGTGCGCACATTTATGCCGAGGTCATGGGCTACGGTAACACCGATGATGCTTATCACATCACGAGCCCCGATCCCGAGGCTGCCGGCATTGCCCGCGCGATATCGCTGGCGGTGGCCGAGGGCGACGTCAAGCCTTCCGAGGGCCTCTACATCAACGCCCACGGCACCTCGACCAAGCTCAATGATTCGTCTGAGACGGCGGGCATTAAGCGAGCGCTCGGCGAGGACGCGGCGCGCGCCGCACATGTCTCGTCGACTAAGTCGATGACGGGGCACATGATCGGTGCCACGGGGGCCATCGAGGTCATGGCCTGCGCCATGGCGCTCGAGCAGGGCGTGGTGCCCCCGACCATTAACTACCACACGCCCGATCCCGCCTGCGATCTTGACTATACGCCTAATCGAGCGGTTCGCGCCGACCTTACCTGGGCGCTTTCGACCAACCTGGGCTTTGGCGGGCACAACGCCGCCATCGCGCTGCGTAGATATACGAGGAGCTAGAGCATGGATTCCAAAAGACTTGCCGAGATAGCCGATGTTATGGAGGACCGCGGCCTTACGCGCGTGCGCGTTGAGGAGCCCGATGGCACCGCGGTCGAACTCGAGCGCGCGAGTGCGGCGCAGCCGGTTGCCGTGCCCATGCCCATGCCGGGTGCCGTGACTGCCCCGGCAGTGGCTCCTGTCGCTATGCCTGCCGCCGCACCGGAGCCCGCCGCGCAGGCACCTGCCGCCACACCGGAGCCCAAGGGCACCGAGGTGACCGCTCCCATGGTCGGCGTTTTCTATGCTGCCCCGGCGCCGGGCGACGAGCCGTTTGTGCACGTGGGCTCCAAGGTCAAGGCCGGCGAGACCCTCTGCATCATCGAGGCCATGAAGGTTCTCAACGAGGTGACGGCAGAGGCGGATGGCGAGGTGCTCGAGATCTGCGTGGCCGACGGCGACCTCGTGGAGTTTGGCAGCTGCCTCATGAGAATCGGATAGGTGATATCCATGAACAAAGAAGAGCTCAAGAAGCTGTTGCCGCATCGCGAGCCGATGCTTTTGCTCGACGAAGCCGAGCTGGTGGGCGACGAGGCCCACGGCAAGATCACGATTACGGGCGACGAGTACTTTTTGCAGGGGCATTTTCCGGGAAACCCGGTCGTTCCCGGCGTGATTCAGTGCGAGATGCTCGCCCAGAACTGCTGCGTGCTGCTGATGGGCGATGAGGAGGCGCGCGGCGCGACGCCGTTCTACACGAGTTTGGACAAGGTGCGCTTTAAGCGTCCGGTGCGCCCGGGCGACACGGTGGATCTGGTGTGCTCCATCACGCGTGCGCACGGGCCGTTCCGCTTTGCGACGGGTACCGCGAGCGTCAACGGTGAGGTTTGCTGCCGCGCCGATATGTCTTTTGCACTCATGCACGAAAGTTAAGGAAGGCTTCATGTTCGACAAAGTGCTCATCGCCAACCGCGGCGAAGTCGCGGTCCGTGTTATCCGCGCGTGCCGCGATATGGGCATCAAGACCGTCGCCGTTTATTCCACGGCCGATGCGGACGCGCTACACGTGCAGCTTGCCGACGAGGCGTATTGCATCGGCGGCCCGCGTCTTGCCGAGAGCTACCTCAACGACGATGCCGTGCTCACCTGTGCCGTAAAGTCGGGAGCTAAGGCAATTCATCCCGGCTATGGCTTTTTCTCTGAGAAGGCGAGCTTCGTGCGCGACTGCGACAAGTACGGTCTGGCGTTTGTCGGTCCCTCGGCCGAGGTCATCGACAGCATGGGCGACAAGGACGCCGCACGTCGAACGGCTGCCGCGGCGGGCGTGCCCATCGTGCCGGGCTGTGATTTGCTCAAAAGCCCCGAGGAGGCAACGGCCGAGGCCGAGCGCATCGGCTGCCCCGTGCTTATTAAGGCGCGTGCAGGCGGTGGCGGTCGCGGCATTCGCAAGGTCGAGCGTGTGGAAGATGCGGCAAAGGCGTTCATCGAGGCGCGTGCCGAGGGCGAGGCCGTCTTTGGCGACGGCGAGTGCTACATGGAGAAGTTCGTCGCGCCGGCGCACCACGTTGAGGTGCAGATCATGGCCGATAAGCAGGGCCATGTGTTTTCGCTCGGCGAGCGCGAGTGCTCGGTGCAGCGTCGCAACCAAAAGCTGATCGAGGAGAGCCCCGCGCCGTGCCTCGATGGGCACGATGATATTCGTGCCCGTATGCACAAGGCAGCGCGCGACCTGGCTCGTGCCGTCGGCTACGAAGGAGCCGGTACCATCGAGTTCCTGTATTCGGACGACGGCAATTTCTACTTTATGGAAATGAACACGCGCTTGCAGGTGGAGCATCCGGTTACGGAGTTTGTGACCGATACCGACTTGGTCAAGTGGCAGCTGCGCGTGGCAGCCGGCCAGCCTCTGCCCTTTGAGCAGGAGGACATGCCGGTGCGCAACCACGCCATGGAGTGCCGCATCAATGCCGAAACGCCGGACTTTCTGCCGTCGTGCGGAACGGTCACCGCGTTGCGTGTGCCGGGTGGCCCGCGCGTGCGCTGGGATTCCGCCATGTTTACCGGAGCGAAAGTTCCGCCGTACTACGACTCCATGCTCGGCAAGCTCATCGTGTGTGCGCCCACGCGCGACGGCGCCATTCGCAAGATGCGCTCGGCCCTGGGCGAGCTCGTGATTGAGGGCGTGAGCGAAAACAGTGAGCTTCAGCTTGACGTGCTGGCAAACGACGAGTTCTTGTCGGGCATGTATCACACCGATCTGATGGGGCATCTCTATGCTGATGAATAGAAAAGCGAAGACGGTCAATGTCCTTGAGGGACCGATAACCGAGTCGTGCGCCGAGTTTCCCGCGCGCCACGTGTTTATCAAGTGTCCGGAGTGCCGCCGTGTGATAGATGAGGCACGCCTGCACGACAACCTCGAGGTGTGCCCCCGTTGCGGCAAGCATTTTCGCGTGAGCGGTCGCGCGCGCATGCGCATGACGGTGGACGCGGGTACCTTTGAGGAGTGGGATGCCGAACTGGCGTCAGAGGACTTCCTCTCGTTTCCCGGCTATGCCGACAAGCTCAAGAGCGTGAGCGAGCGTTCGGGCGAGCGCGATGCCGTCGTGTGCGGCAGGGGCAAGATCTGCGGTTGCGATACGGCGCTCTTCTTTATGGACGCCAACTTTATGATGGGCTCGATGGGTTCCGTGGTGGGCGAGAAGATCTGTCGCACATTTGAGCGTGCGACCGAGCTGGGATTGCCGGTTGTCGGTTTTACCGTTTCGGGCGGCGCGCGCATGCAAGAGGGTGTGACGTCGCTTATGCAGATGGCCAAGATTTCTGCGGCGGTTAGGCGCCACAGCGAGGCGGGCGGTCTGTATATCACGGTGCTCACCGACCCCACGACCGGAGGCGTAACCGCGAGCTTTGCCATGGAGGGCGACATTATCCTGGCCGAGCCCGATGCCCTGACGGCATTTGCCGGCCCGCGCGTGATCGAGCAGAACATGCACAAACGCCTGCCCAAGGGATTCCAGCGCTCCGAGTTTTTGCTGGAGCACGGCTTTTGCGATGCCGTTGTTCCGCGTGGCGAGATTGCGCTCACGGTAGGCGAGCTGCTGGCGCTGCACGAAGGGCACGCGCCCGTCCTGGGGGCACCGCATGAGATCGTGCATACGGGTCGCCGCGGCAAAAAGTTGGGACACTTGTTCAAGCGCTCGGCCGCACCAAAAACCGCGCTCGAGATTGTCAAGCAGACCCGCTCGGCGGATCGCGCCACGGCAGGTGAGATGATCTCGCTGGGCCTGGATGGATTTGTGGAGCTGCACGGGGACCGTTACTTTGGCGACGACGCTGCTGTGGTGGCTGGCATTGGCTGGAAAGACGGACACCCCGTAACGGTCATCGCCATCGAGCGCGGCACCACGACCAAAGAGCGCATGCGTCACAACTTTGGTATGGCACATCCCGAGGGCTACCGCAAGGCACGTCGCCTGATGCACCAAGCCGAGAAATTTGGCCGGCCGGTTCTGTGCCTGGTTGATACTTCGGGCGCGTTTTGCGGCATCGGTGCCGAGGAGCGCGGCCAGGGCGAGGCGATTGCCCAGAATCTCATGGAGATGAGCGGCCTTAAGACGCCGATTGTCTCGGTGGTGACAGGCGAGGGCGGCTCTGGTGGCGCGCTGGCGCTGTCCGTGGCCGACCGCATCCTGATGCTCTCGAGCTCGGCCTATTCGGTCGTGAGCCCCGAGGCCTGTGCGTCGATCCTGTGGAAGGATACCGAGCGCGCGAATGAGGCTGCCGAGGCGCTTAAACTCACGGCCCCCGATCTGCTGGCGCTCGGCATCATCGACGGCATCGTTGACGATAGGGGCCTGTCGCATGAGGAGATCGCCGGCGCCGTCATATCCTCGGCATTTGATGCCTTCGATACGCTTGGGCAGCTCGACGATGCGACGCTCACCAACCTCCGCTACGAAAAGTACCGCGCAATCGGTCACTTCCGCACTGTGTGACAAAGGGACAGTCCGCATGTCACATTGGGAAAGGCGTTCCATGTCACAAGTTTCTAACACCTCGTTTACAACGACGGTTTCATCAAACGCCATGGCCGTGGTGGACTATCTGTCCAAAAGCATGATGTCGGCGCTGCCGTTTATTGTCTGCGCGGCATTGTTCCGCACCGTCGCCGTCATTATGGGCGAAGGCATGCTGGGCCTGTGGTCTGCCGATTCCGAAATCTATCGCCTGTTCTACAGCTGGCTCTATAACGCCGGTTACTACTTTTTGCCCATTTATCTTGGTTGGGCGGCCGCCCGCCAGCTCGGTTGCTCGGAGCAGCTGGGCATGATGCTGGGCGGCGTATTGATTGCGCCCGATTTGCTTAAGCTCGTCGATGCCGCTTCGACGACGGGGGCATCGATGACTTCCGTATATGGCCTGCTTCCCGCGCCGGTCAACGATTACACGACGACTGTTATTCCGGTTCTCATTTCGGTGCCCGTGCTATGGCGAGTGGAGTGTTTCTTTCAGCGCGTTATCCCTAAGGCCGTGGCGTTTTCGTTCGTTCCGTTTGCGACGATGCTCGTCATGGTTCCGGTGTCCCTGTGCATTACGGCCCCGGCGGGCAGCTATCTGGGCATGCTGTTGGGACAACTCATGTTTATGCTCGGCAATTCGGGCGGCATCGTGTCACTGCTCACGCTTACGGGGCTCGCCGCGGGCTGGGAGTTTCTTAAGATCGCGGGCGTCAGCAACGTTGTCTTATCGCTCGCCTACGCGCAGTTTATGAGTGTGGGAACGGACTCGTGCATCCTCATCGCTGCGACGATGGCGACGTTTGCTGTCTGGGGCATGCCCTTTGGCGCATCGCTTCGCGTTGCGGATAAGGACGAAAAAGCCCTTATGCTGGGTTATTCGATCTCGGGCGTGCTTGGCGGCGTAAGCGAGCCGGCGCTATATGGCTGCGGCTTTAAATACGGCAGGTGCCTCACATGCATGGCCATTGGTGGTGCCGTTGGAGGTCTTGTCGCAGCCGTGGGCCACGTTACGGCCTATACCATCGGCATGACGAATGTGCTTATGGTTATTGGTTTCGCCACGGGCGGCATCTCGAATCTGCTGTGGTGCTGTGCTGCTGGCGGTGTGGCATTTGCGGTGTCTGCGGCGCTGAGCTACTGCTTTGGCGTGGTGCCAGCGAAGGGGCAGACGGCAGAAGACGAAGTCGATTCGCCCGAAACAGTTGCGAGCGCTGCTGAAGTAAGCGCATAAACCTGTGCGACAAAGGGACGTCCCGCATGTCACATTCCAAGGCCGTGGCCCGTGTGGGTTGCGGCCTTTTTGTATCTGGGGAACAAAGTGGCTACACTACAATCCGTTTGAGCAATAGATATATATAGGTAGTACCGTGGGGACTGATGAGGATGGTCGAGTGGATTATTAAGCGAGCGCAGGGCAACCGTGCGCGCGTGGGAACGTTGACGGGTGTGGTGTGTATTCTCGCCAATGTGGCACTATGCGCTGCGAAGGGTGCAATTGGCGTGCTGTCGGGATCGGTTTCGATCGTGGCGGATGCCATGAACAACCTGTCCGATGCCAGCTCGAATATCGTGAGCGTGCTGGGCTTTAAGCTAGCGAGCAAGCCGGCCGACCCCGAGCATCCTTACGGACATGGCCGCTACGAGTATCTCTCGGGTCTGGTCGTGGCGGCACTCGTGCTGTTGATTGGCGTTGAGCTGGTGAAGTCCTCGTTTGAGCGCGTCATCCACCCCGAATCTGTCGAGTTCTCGCTTGCCCTGGTGGCGGTTCTAGTGCTTTCGATGGTCGTAAAGCTCTGGATGGCGGCTCTCAACCAAAAGCTCGGCGATCGCATTGAGTCCGAGACGCTGCATGCGACCGCGCAAGATTCTAAGAACGATGTTCTTGCCACAGGCGCCGTGTTAGCGTGCGCAATTGTTTCGCAGGTGACGCACATCAATCTTGACGCATGGGTCGGCCTTGCCGTTGGCGCCTATATTGGCTGGAGCGGCTTTGAACTTATTCAAGATACGGTGAGCCCGCTTTTGGGCCAGGCGCCCGATCCCAAGCTGGTCAAACATATCCGAGACAAGATCATGAGCTACCCCGGCGTTTTGGGCGTCCACGACCTTATGGTTCACGATTACGGTCCGGGCAGGAAGTTTGCAAGTGCGCACGCCGAGATGGCGGCCGAGGCCAGCCCGCTGGAAAGTCACGACACGCTCGATAACATCGAGCAGGCATTTAGGAACGAAGACGGTATGATCGTCACGCTCCATTACGATCCCATCGTGACCGACGATCCAAAGGTGGCGAGCATGCGTCTGCGCATCAACGCTATGGCTCAAGAGATCGATAGCCGCCTCTCGATCCACGACCTACGCTGTGTTCCGGGTCCCACGCATACCAACGTGATTTTTGACTGCGTGCGACCCTCGGATTTGGCGATGAGCGCCGAGGACCTAAAGCGCGCGTTGGCGAAACGTGTCGAATCGGAATATCCCAAGTCGATTGCCAAGATCACGATCGACGAAGACTACGTAGGCCATACCCACGAGTAGGGCTGTGCCAGCAAAGCAAGTTATACAGAAGGGGAGAGCATGAAGCGTCTATATCTGCTCCGCCACGGTCAGACAGAATTCAACGTTAAAAAGCTCGTCCAGGGCCGCTGCGATTCTCCGTTAACCGACCTGGGCCGCAAACAAGCGGGAATGGCAGCCGCATGGCTCAAGGACCACGACGTCGTCCCCGACAAAGTGGTCTCTTCGCCCTTAGGCCGAGCCATGGACACGGCAAGTCTCGTCGCAACCGAACTCCTCGGCCCGGATGCAGCAGTCGAGCCCTGCGAAGGCATCATCGAGCGCAGCTACGGCACCTTCGAAGAAGGTCCCCACGATGCCCTTCCCACCGACGTCTGGGACCCCGGCGAGGACCTGATCCCATTTGGCGGAGAAGGAAGCCAAGCCCTGCAACAGCGCATGGTAGGCGCCCTAACCAATCTCATAAGCGCCGAAGGCACCAAAACCCTCCTAGCGGTAAGCCACGGCAGCGCCAGCCGCCAATTCATCAAGGCTGCAGCCCCAGAGGGCTTCGGGCTCCCAACAAAACTCCCCAACTGCGCCATCATGATTTTCGATTTTGACGAGGAAAAGTCGGGAGAAGAAGACGACGCGCCCCAATCCAAGTTCATCTTGCAGCAAATCATCGATCCTCAACAAAGTAATTAGCTGAGCGAGCAGAGTTAAGCAGACATCAACGTGTCGTCTCCCGAGCACGGCGGAGGGCCGGAGAAATATATTAAGGTCATCGCGAGTTCCGCACGCAAAGGAGAGCACTTAATGTGCTCTCCGTCTTGCGCAGGACTGTAGAGCAGGGACCTTAATATATTTCTCCGGCCCTCCGCCGTGCTCGGGAGCCATCCACGCACTTTACCTGCGTAAACAATGTGAGTGAAATATGAATCTCGATGGATACGCCCGCAGCCGTGTATACTAAACAGCTGTGTGTAACCAGGGGAGTATTCTGGCTGGACAAAATGCCTGCTTAATAGGGTTGTCAGGTAGTCCGGACGCAATACAAGGCTGGGGAGCACGTCGTGTAAGTAGTGGTCCTCTAGGGGCGTACGCTCGGTGGTGTACGCATTGTCCCAAGACCACGCGAGAGTTGGGATCATATCTTGATCAGCATGATTCTCGGCCGCAAGATTGGCATGACCCAGGTTTGGGACGAGGACGATAACGTCGTTCCCGTCACGGTCATCCAGGCTGGCCCCTGCGCTGTCTCGCAGGTTAAAACTCAGGCAACCGACGGCTATGACGCCGTCCAGATCGGTTTCGGCGACATCAAGGCCAAGAACGTGAACAAGCCCATGGCTGGTCACTTCGCCAAGGCTGGCGTCGAGCCTGTCCGCTTCCTTCGTGAGGTCCGCGTCGAGAACGGCGAGGAGCACAAGGTCGGCGAGGTCGTCACCGTCGCTGATTTCGCTGATGTCGAGAAGGTCGACGTCATCGGTACCTCCAAGGGTAAGGGCTTCCAGGGTCGCATCAAGCGCTGGGGTCAGCGCCGCGGTCCTATGACGCATGGTTCTCACTTCCAGCGTCACCCCGGTTCTATCGGTCAGTGCGCCTATCCTGCGCGCGTCCTCAAGGGCGTCAAGATGGCCGGTCACATGGGTAACGAGCGCGTTACCGTCAAGAACCTTTCCGTTGTCCGCATCGATGCCGAGCAGAACCTCATCTTGGTCAAGGGCGCTGTCCCGGGTGCCAAGAATGGTCTCGTCGCCATCCGTATGGCCTAAGGGCCCAGCCCATTTAGCCCAGCGTCATACCAAGGAGAACACTTAAATGGCAAAGTTTGAAGTAAAGAACAGCGAGGGCAAGAAGGTCGCCGAGGCCGAGCTCGCCGCTGAGGTGTACGGCATCGAGCCGAACATCCACGTTATGCACCACATCGTCAAGTGCCAGATGGCCTCTTGGCGTCAGGGCACCCAGTCTGCTAAGGGTCGCTCTGAGGTTTCCGGTGGCGGCAAGAAGCCTTGGCGTCAGAAGGGCACCGGCCGTGCCCGCCAGGGTTCCATCCGTGCTGCCCAGTGGCGTCACGGTGGCGTTGTCTTCGCCCCCAAGCCCCGTTCCTACGCTAAGCGTATGAACAACAAGGAGGTCAAGCTGGCTATGCGCTCCGCGCTGTCCGCCAAGCTGGCCGATGGCGAGCTCGTGCTCGTCGACGACTACGGCTTCGAGAAGCCTTCCACCAAGGCTGCCGTCGCCATGCTCAAGGCTCTCGGCCTTGAGGGTAAGCGTCTGACCATCATCGTTCGCGATGAGGATGTCAACGCCTACCTGTCGTTCCGCAACATTCCCAAGACGTTCATCATCACTGCCGACGAGGCCAACACCTACGATCTCGTCAACAACAACGCTGTGCTGATGCCCGCCGACATCGCCGCTCACTTCGGGGAGGTGCTTGCATAAATGACCGCCCACGAGATCATCATCCGTCCGATCGTGTCCGAGCGTTCCTTCTCCGGCATGGAGCTGAACAAGTACACGTTCGAGGTCGCCAAGGATGCTAACAAGTATCAGATCAAGGACGCTGTCGAGGAGATCTTCGGCGTCAAGGTCGTTCGCGTGAACACCCTGACGGTCAAGCCCAAGACCAAGCGCGTGCGCTATGTCGCCGGCAAGACCCGTTCTTGGAAGAAGGCCATCGTCACGCTGGCCGAGGGCGACACCATCGAGGTCTTTGGCAACCAGGCCTAAGACTCGCTGCTGTTGAGTGAGCTCATGCCTCCCAAATAGGGGAGGCGAGAGCTCAAGGTTTTGGGCGTATAAAATGGACACGCCCGGAACCGTGTATACGTCCGGTGTCATCGCACCCGAGGCAGAACCTCGAATCCCTGTCTGCGATGGCTAACGGATTCCTATTGAAAGGGATTGTAATGGCTGTAAAGCACCTTAAGCCGACCTCCGCTGGTAGGCGTTGGCAGACGATCTCCGATTTCTCCGAGATCACCTGCACCAAGCCCGAGAAGTCTCTTCTCGAGCCCCTGCCCAAGAAGGCCGGTCGTAACAACAACGGCCGCATCACCACCCGCCACCAGGGCGGCGGCGTGAAGCGTCGTTACCGCGTGATCGACTTCAAGCGCAACAAGGACGGCGTGCCCGCCAAGGTTGCCACGATCGAGTACGATCCGAACCGTTCCGCTCGCATCGCTCTGCTGCACTACGCTGACGGTGAGAAGCGCTACATCCTGGCCCCCAAGGGCCTCGAGGTCGGTCAGACCATCATGTCCGGTTCTGACGCCGACATCAAGCCGGGCAACGCTCTGCCCCTCGCCGACATCCCCGTCGGTACGCTCATCCACGCCGTCGAGTTCCAGCCGGGCAAGGGCGCCGCTATCGCCCGTTCCGCCGGTAACTCCTGCCAGCTGATGGGTAAGGAGGGCAAGTACGCTATCGTCCGTATGCCTTCCTCCGAGATGCGCCGCATCCTCGTTACCTGCCGCGCCACCGTCGGTGAGGTCGGCAACGCCGATCACGCCAACATCGTCATCGGCAAGGCCGGCCGTAAGCGTCACATGAACGTGCGCCCGACCGTCCGCGGTACCGTCATGAACCCTGTCGACCACCCGCACGGCGGTGGCGAGGGCAAGAACCACACCTCTGGTCGTCCCTCTGTTACCCCCTGGGGTAAGCCGACGAAGGGCCTTCGTACGCGCAAGAAGAAGAAGGTCTCGAACCAGCACATCATTCGTCGCCGTAAGAAGTAATTTCGGATACCGAGTTTTAGGAGAAAGCACTTATGAGCAGAAGTCTCAAAAAGGGCCCGTTCGTGGAGACTCGCCTTCTCTCGCGTATCACCGCGATGAACGAGGCTGGCAAGAAGGACGTCGTGAAGACCTGGTCCCGCGCGTCCACCATCTTCCCCGAGATGGTTGGTCACACCATCGCCGTCCACGACGGCCGCAAGCATGTGCCCGTGTATGTTACCGAGTCCATGGTTGGTCACAAGCTCGGCGAGTTCGCGCCGACTCGTACGTTCCGTGGCCACAAGGCCAAATAGGGGGTTAACCGTAAATGGCAACTAAGTCTATTGAAACTGAGGCCACCGAGGTTCGCGCCGTCGCTAAGTACGTGCGTGTTTCCCCCAGCAAGGCCCGCCTGGTGGTCGATCTGATCCGCCGCAAGCCTGTCGCTCAGGCCTTCGACATCCTCCACTTCTGCGACCGCGCCGTCGCCGTGGATGTCGAGAAGGTTCTCCGTTCCGCCGTTGCGAACGCCGAGAACAACAACGGTCTGCGTGCCGACAACCTGGTTGTCGCCGCTGCCTATGTTGACGAGGGTCCGACGCTTAAGCGCATCCGTCCCCGCGCCAAGGGTTCCGCTTCTCGCATTCTGAAGCGTACTTCCCACATCACCGTCGTCGTTGCTCCTCGAAAGGAGGCGTAAAGCTGTATGGGTCAGAAAGTCTACCCCACCGGCTTCCGTCTTGGCATCACCGAGAACTGGCGCTCCCGCTGGTTCGCAGAGAAGGATTACGCTAAGACCCTCGGTAACGATCTCGAGATCCGCAAGTACCTCGAGAAGCGTCTTTCCCGCGCAGCTGTCTCCCGCGTCGAGATCGAGCGCGCTGGCGACAAGGTGAAGGTCATCATCCTCACCGCTCGCCCCGGCGTTGTCATCGGTAAGAAGGGTGCCGAGATTGATACCCTCCGCACCGAGCTCGAGAAGGTCGCTGGCGTCTCCAAGGGCCAGCTCTCCGTCGACGTTGTCGAGATCAAGCGCCCCGAGCTCGACGCCAACCTCGTTGCTCAGTCTATCGCCGAGCAGCTCGAGGGCCGCGTTGCCTTCCGTCGCGCTATGCGCAAGGCTGTCCAGTCCGCCCGCAAGGCCGGCGCTAAGGGCATCCGTATCCAGTGCTCCGGTCGTCTCGGCGGTGCCGAGATGGGCCGTCGTGAGTGGTACCGCGAGGGTCGCGTGCCTCTGCACACCCTCCGTGCCAAGATCGACTACGGCACGGCTGTCGCCAGCACCACCATGGGCGCTTGCGGCGTGAAGGTCTGGATCTACCTGGGCGAGAAGCTCCCGGGCCAGCCTGTTCCCAACCCTGCACTCGAGGGCTCTTCCCGTCCTCGTCGTCGTAACTCCGAGAGGAGGGGTCAGTAGTGCTTGCCCCTAAGCGTATTCTTCACCGCAAGGTGCAGCGTGGCTCCATGAAGGGCCAGGCCAAGGGTAATACCGAGCTGCATTTCGGCGAGTTTGGTATCCAGGCTCTCGAGGCCCATTGGATCACCAACCGTCAGATCGAGGCCGCTCGTATTGCCATGACCCGCTACATGAAGCGTGGCGGTCGTGTCTACATCACGATCTTCCCCGATAAGCCCATCACCAAGAAGCCTGCCGAGACTCGCATGGGTTCTGGTAAGGGTAACCCCGAGGAGTGGGTGGCCGTCGTCAAACCCGGCCGCATCATGTTCGAGGTCAAGGGCGTGCCCGAGGAGGTCGCTCGCGAGGCTCTGCGTCTTGCACAGCACAAGCTTCCCATCAAGACCAAGATTGTTGCTGCTAAGAACGCTGAGCAGCGCATCGAGAAGGAGATGGCTGAGGAGGCCGCTCTCGAGGCCAAGTGGGCTGCTGAGGACGCCGCCGCCGCCAAGGAGGAGAACTAATGAAGCCCGCAGAGATTCGTGAGCTCTCGGACGCTCAGCTCGTTGAGAAGCTGAAGGAAATGCGCGCCGAGCTCTTTAACCTTCGTTTCCAGATGGCCACCAGCCAGCTGGACAACACCGCTCGCGTCAACACCGTGAAGAAGGACATCGCTCGCGTCCTCACGGAGCAGCGCGCCCGCGAGATCGCAGCGGAGAAGTCCGCTGTCGCCGAGTAGGACCTAAGGAGAGAACATGACTGATTCGCGTAACTCGCGTAAGGTCCGTACGGGTGTCGTTACCTCCGTCTCCGGTGCCAAGACCATCGTTGTCACCATCACCGAGCGCAAGCGTCACCCCAAGTACGGCAAGATGATGACCAGCTCCAAGAAGCTGCACGCTCACGACGAGGAGTGCACGGCTGGCGTGGGCGACACCGTCCGCGTTATGGAGACCCGTCCTATGTCCAAGATGAAGCGTTGGCGCCTCATCGAGGTCGTCGAGCGCGCTAAATAAGCAGTCGCTCTTACGACTTGTACGTTTCCGAAGATGTGCGTATGCCTGGCTTGCATACCACAGGCCGTATACAGGCTGCGCACCTCTCTTCGGTTCTTAGTTCGGAGGAACATCTACCATGATTCAGATGCAAACCATGCTGAACGTCGCCGACAACTCCGGCGCTCGCAAGATTCGCTGCATCAAGGTGCTTGGCGGTTCCAAGCGTCGTTATGCAGGCATCGGCGATGTGTTCATCGGTGCTGTCCAGGAGGCTACCCCTGGCGCCAACGTCAAGAAGAAGGACGTTGTCCGTTGCGTCGTCGTTCGCACCGTTAAGGAGATCCGCCGCAAGGATGGCTCCTACATTCGCTTTGATGAGAACGCCTGCGTTGTCATCAACAACGATGGTTCGCCCGTCGGCACCCGTATCTTCGGGCCCGTCGCTCGCGAGCTTCGTGACAAGAAGTACATGAAGATCGTCTCGCTCGCTCCCGAGACCCTGTAGTTAGGGGAGATATATGTATATCAAGAAGGGCGATAAGGTCCAGGTTCTCTCTGGTAAGGATCGCGGCAAGCAGGGCGTTATCCTGCGTGCTCTCCCCGCCGAGAACAAGGTCGTTGTCGAGGGCGTTTCGGTCGTTAAGAAGGCCGTCAAGCCCAACGCTGCCAACCAGCAGGGCGGCATCGTTTCGCAGGAGGCTCCCATCGATGCCTCCAACGTCAATCTCGTCTGCCCCGAGTGCGGTAAGGTTACCCGCGTCGGTCACGAGAAGGACGGCAAGAACAAGCTGCGCGTCTGCAAGAAGTGCGGCCACAAGTTCTAAGCTGCCCGCAACATCAAGTTGCTAGCAAAGGCCCGGATGCCCCACGGCACCCGGGCCTTTTTCTATCCCTACTCATTGCACTCATTGGGGACAGACTTAAATGAGTGGGGTAGCCGTTGGGGAAGGTCCTTCGCGGGCAGGGCGATCTTCATGGCATTCCTAGAGAACACTCATTGGGGACAGACATAAATGAGTGGGCATACTGTTGGCAGTTAGGGGCGGTCCTTTGAGCTGCAGCGCGCCATGAGTGACGAGGCTAAGCGGATCATCCTGTCTTTTGAGTTCTAAGCATAAGCCCCTGTCTCTGAGCAATGACCAATGCGCATTTGTGCGTATTTGCGTGCGTGGGATTGCGTGAATATGCGTATAGATGCGCCGTTTGCGGGGCAAAAATGACCGTTTAGCGGTGAGATACGCAAAAACGCGCACAGACGCGCGTGTTTGTGCGAATATAGAGCTGTCCGAAATGCAAGACGTTCTATGACACAGGAGGCACATGATGGCAGATTCCAAGCAGGCTCCACTCGACGCTGCGGCAGCCGCCAAAGCAGCATTCGCTTCGGTCCAGGACAAGCCGTTCCCCGAGGACATCTTTACGGCTCCCGAGCTCCGTTGGGCTGTGATCGGTTGCGGCGTTATTGCCAACCAGATGGCCCAATCTCTCGCTCTTGCCGGCCGCAAGCTTGTGGGTGTCGCTAATCGTACGCTGTCCAAGGCCCAGGCTTTTGCCGCGCAGTATGGCGTCGAGAAGGTGTACGACACGGTCGAGGACCTCTACGCCGATCCGGACATCGACGCCGTCTATATCACCACGCCGCACAACACTCATATCACCTATCTGCGCGCTGCCCTGGCAGCCGGCAAGCACGTGCTCTGCGAAAAGGCCATTACCCTCAATTCCGCTGAACTCGATGAGGCCCGTGCCATTGCCGCCGAGCACAACGTGGTCCTTATGGACGCTACCACGGTGCTCCACATGCCCTTGTATCAAGAGCTGCGCCGTCGCATGGATGCCGGCGAGTTCGGCCGCATGAACCTCGCTCAGCTCAACTTTGGTAGCTACAAGGAGTACGGCGACCTGACCAACCGTTTCTACAATCGCAACCTCGCCGGTGGTGCCATGCTCGATATTGGCGTGTATGCACTGTCCGTTATGCGCCTGTTTATGGCGAGCCAGCCCGCCGAGGTCGTTTCGCTGGGCAACACCTGCGAGACTGGCGTCGATGTTGCAGGCGGCATCGTCTGCCGCAATGCCGAGCAGCAGCTGGGCGTCGTGAGCCTTACGCTTCACTCCAAGCAGCCCAAGCGCTCGGTCATCAGCTTCGACAAGTGCTATATCGAGGTCAACGAGTATCCGCGTGCCGACCATGCGACCATCGTGTGGACTGCGGACGGTCATCGCGAGGAGGTCCACGCTGGCACCGAGGCCTATGCCCTGTGCTACGAGATGGCCGACCTGGAGAAGGCGGTTGCCGGTGACGATTCGAAGCGCAAGCTCCTGGGCTATGCTTCTGATGTTATGGAGCTTATGACCAAGCTCCGCGCTGATTGGGGAGTCGTGTACCCCGAGGAGGAGTAAGCGATGCTTGCGGAAGATAGGCTTAACGCGATCGTCTCGATGGTGCAGCAGGCCGGCTCGGTTACCGTGCCGGAGCTTGCCGAAGCCCTGGGCGTGACGGCGTCTACCATTCGGCGCGACTTGCAGACGCTCGACCGCGCGCACCGCATCGCCAAGGTGCACGGAGGCGCGACGAGTCTGGAGCGTGCGCATGTGACGCGCGATCTGACGATCAGCGAGCGCAGCGATCTCCATAACGACGATAAGGAGCGCATCTGTGCCCGCGCCGCGGCCCTCGTAGAGCCCGATAGTTTCGTGTACATCGATTCGGGCTCCACGACGCTCAGGCTTATCGAGCATCTTCCGCATCTCGATGGCGTTACCTATGTGACCGATTCGGTGCTCCATGCCCAGCATCTTGCTCTGCGTGGTATGCGCACCGTGGTGCTGGGCGGCGAGCTCAAGCCTGAAACCGAGGCGCTCGTTGGTCCCGATGCCTTGGCGACTCTGGACCGCTATAACTTTAACTGCGGTTTTTGGGGATCCAACGGCATCGCCGCCGAGCAGGGCTTTACGACGCCCGATATCGAGGAAGCGCAGGTCAAGCGTATCTCGATGCGTCATACGGCCAAACGCTTCGTAATCTCGGACGCCAGCAAATTTGGCATGGTGGCGCCCGTCAAGTTCGCGGACTTCCGCGACGCGACGATTATCACCGCGGGCGAGGTGCCCGCCAAGTACCAGTCGATGGACAACGTCATCACGGTCTAGCGATAGGGGGCAGGACAAGGCCAAAACTACCACAAAGGTGCCTGTCCCCATTGCGGTGGTTCAACAACAGAAGCGACGACGTCCATTACGGGCGTTGCCGCTTTGTCTCAATCTGTAACACCTGGGGCCGATTTTGCCGAGTTGTTGTTACAGATTTAGGTTTTCCCTTGAGGGGGATTTGAATGTCTCGATCTGTAACAGATAGACCGGAAAATGGGTTCTAACTGTTACAGATCGAGACGTTTTGGGACCGCGGCTGAGCCGTTGCGGCAAAACCACCATAAAGGTGCCTGTCCCCTTTGTGGTGGTTTAGGGCTCCCAGGGGCAGGGGGCTTCGATGTGGATGTGCTCGCCGGTTACGGGATGCGTAAAGGACACGCTGTGGGCATGGAGCATGAGGCCGCAGGGGCGCGGCGTTCCGTACAGGTCGTCGCCAACCAGGGGATGATGCTCGCTTGCCAGATGCACGCGAATCTGATGCTTGCGGCCGGTGAGCAGCTCGACATCAATATACGAGCGCGTGGGCAGGCCGCGGCGGCTCTTAAGGCGCTTGAGTACCTTGACGCGCGTCTGAGACGGCTTGCCGCTGGCGCCAACGCGCATCTTGCGGCTATCGTGGCGGTCGCGGGCGATAGGCTTGTCGATGAGCTTCTCGTTCCAGTTGATTTTGCCCTCGGCGAGCGCCAGATAGTGCTTTTCGAATGCGTGGTCGATGACCATCTGGTCAAAGGCGGGTTGCGTCTGCTTGTCGAGCGAGAACAGCACCACGCCGGTGGTGTTGCGGTCCAGGCGATTGAGCGGCTGCATGTCGGTCGCGGCAAAGCCGTCGCCCATCGCCAGCAGCAGGTCGCTGGCGTAGTCGGTAAGCGTGCGCTCGCCGGTGCCGTCACCGTGGACGATCATGCCGGCGGGCTTGTCGATGGCCATGAGCCAGGCGTCGCAGTAGAGGACTTGAGGTTCTTCGTTCACGTGTAAGCCTTTCGGTTAGCTGATTCCCACAAACATGCAGCCCGAGGTCGCCCCGCGCAGGCGGGCGGCGGGCTTGCGGCCGGCCTGCGCGGCCTCGACGGCGCGACGGACGCGGGCGACGGCACGGCCAATCTCATCGGCCTCGAGCAAGGTTCCGTCGACCATAAGACGGCGCACGCCGGCGTCGAGCAGCTGTGGAACCTGCGGTGTGAGGTCGATGGGGTAGGCGTCGTACAGGCGAGAGCGGCCGTGGATGTCGGTGCGGACGGGCATGACCTTTCCGTCGATATTTTTGAGCGAGAGCTTGCGGGCACGCAGGCGGCAGTTGGCACAATCGTGGATGCAGCCGTTGGCAACCTGCAGAATGCAATGCTCGCTTGTCATGACGCGCGGGCGGCCAAAGACGGTGATGCCCAGAGCCGCGGGCGCAGCGGCGCCGAGCGAGACAATCTCGTCGAGCGTGATCTCGGGCGAGAGCCAAAACGCACCGGCTCCGCGCTCGGCAAGCGCCTCCATGCAGGGCATGTTGTGTACCGGCAGGCAAGAGCGAATCTCGGCCGTGGCGCCAACCTGGGCGGCCAGGGCAAGCTCAGAGATGTTGCCAATAGCGACCGTGGCGCCGGCAACAACCCATGGGTCAACGCGGACATGGTCAACGGCGCGGCAGACCTCATCGAGCACGGGTACGATGCCCTGCTCAAACGTATCGGCGGGGGAGAGCTTGGCCGCATCGAGCGCGTTGGTGGTCATGTAGATGCGCGTTGCACCCTCCGCCCGCGCTGCCTCGGCGGCCTCGAGCGAGGTGACGGTGGCGCAGATCTGCGGCTCGTCGCGGTAGTGCTCGGGCGCGGGGCGGGAATCACTGGTGGCAATCGCCGGCAGTTCGAGCGTTTTCGCGCGCTCCGCGTACGGCGCCAGAATGGCCTCTTCCAGCGCCTTGCAAGCGGCGCCGCGCACCTTATGTACGGCGGAGAAACCCATGCCACAGCCCTCATCAAGCGCCACCTCAAAGCTCGCAGCCTCAAAGGGAGAGGAACCCATGCGGCCGACGTGCTCAACCAGATCGGACGCCTCGACCGCACGGGTCTTGGCGGATTCGACGGTAAAGCCCGTGGCCGTGGCCGTAAGCGAAGGGTCGTCGCAGCAGGTGAGCGTAACGGTAAACGGCTCGTCCAGACGCGCCACAACGGACACGTCTACGGCGCGGCGGCGCAGCACATCGCGCTTGAGCGCGGCGCCGGCGGCGTCGATGGCACGCTGACTGCGAATCACGCGGACGCGGCAGCCCTCGGGCATGCTGCGGGGTACGCGACATTCGATGACTTCACCGGCTGCGGCATCATCGGCGGCAATAGTGGTCAGGAACTGGTCAAACTCGTTATCGTGGCGAAGCTCCAGCAGGTCGCCCTTGCCCACGGGCTCAAACAGCTCAATGCGGGCGATGGCGGCGCGGCGACGGCGGTCGTCGGGCTTGAGGCCGCGCACATCGCGGTTGGACGGGCGGCTGCCCCGCACCGTGCCCACGATCTGGCCGCGGTTGTTGGAACGCTCATAGCTCATCATCTCGTCGCCCGAGGTGCCGTCCTGATAGGCGTGCGTAAAGTCGCGGTTAAAGCAGCGCTTGAGCTG
>CAKUFT010000019.1 GCA_934650095.1 uncultured Collinsella sp. | reverse complement strand
GACACCATGTGCAACATGCCGTTTGAGGTGACGCCCGAGATGGTCGCAAACGCCATTCTGGGCGCCGACGCACTGGGTCACTACTACCTCATGGATGAGTAGTTCAGGCGAATAGTTTAATCGACGAACAAGGGGCAAGGTCGACAGCGGCTTTGCCCCCTTGTTGTATTGATGCAAACAAACCTGACCCCCATGCACCAAGTGGTGCAAAGGGGTCAGGTTTGTTTGCATCAATCTTGTTTGTCCACTGGCGATGGATATGGCGCTTGGGTTTAGACCCCTTGCCTGTTAAAGGCAATTGGTCGATAGATTTCTATCCACAGTGGATATACCAGCTCGCCGTCCATCGGTCCACAATAAGGATGGCATTCTACCGACAAAGGAGGACACGATGGCTTTAATGGACATCTTGATGAAGCGCCGCAGCGTTCGTTCGTATACGGGTGAGCCGGTGAGCCGCAAGGAGCTCGAGAAGATTCTGACTGCCGGTCTCATTGGCCCCACGGGCAAGGGCAAGAAGCCGTGGCGTTTTGTGGTCGCGACCGACCCCGAGAAACTCGAGGCTCTCTCCGGTATGCGCAAGCCCGCTCCGGCTGCGTTTAAGACCGCCGGCGCCGCTATCGCGGTTTTCGGCGATCCGGGCGTGTCCGATACCTGGGTGGAGGACTGCTCCATCGCCATGGAGAACATGCACGTTATGGCCGATGACCTGGGCCTTGGTAGCGTGTGGATCCAGAGCCGTCTACGCGAGGCAAACGACGGCGGTGCTTCGAGCGATTACGCGCGCCAGGTGCTCGGCGTCGAGAATGGCTACGAGCTCGAGGCGGTGCTGCTGGTGGGCCAGATCCACAGCCATCCCACCTATCACACCAAGGCCGATGCTGACTGGTCGTTTGTGACCTGGGACGAGTAGGCCTTATCGACAGCCCATCCGGGCAACTTGCAAGGACATAAAAGTGGCGGGCTCGCCGGGAAACCAACCCGACGAGCCCGCCACTTTTCGTATCGAGCATGCGTTACAGCTCGCAGACGTTCTGCGCGCGGCCCTCAACGAAGGCGACAACGTTGTCGAACTCGATCTTGGCGCGGCGCTCCATGGCCTCGTGCGTAAGGAAGCCAACGTGCGGCGTAAAGATGCAGTTCTTGGCGTTGACGAGGGCGTAGTCGGCAGGAATCGGCGGCTCCATATCAAAGACGTCGATACCGGCACCGGCGAGCTTGCCGTCGTTGAGCGCCTGGGCGAGGGCATCGTTATCCACGATGGCGCCGCGAGCGCAGTTGATAAAGACGGCGCCGTCCTTCATCTGGGCAAACTGCTCGGCACCAAAGCTCTTGCGCGTGGCGTTGTTGTTGGGCAGGTGCAGGCTCACGATATCGGATTCGGCGAGCAGCTGCTCCAGAGAGACCTGCTCAATGCCTGCCTCGGCCGCCTCGGGGTGCTCGTGGCGGGCATAGCCCAGCACGCGAGCGCCAAAGGCCTTAAAGAGGCGACCCGTGGCGCAGCCGATCTTGCCGCAGCCCACGATGCCTACGGTCTTGCCGCAGATCTCGGTGCCCACAAGGCCGGCGCTCGTCTGGCCGGCGCGAACGGCGGCATCGGCAGCACCCACCTTGCGCAGCACGTCGATAGTAAGGCCAAGGGTAAGCTCGGCCACGCTCACGTCGGAGTAGCCGGCACAGTTGCGCACCTCAACACCGCGCTCGCGGCAGGCGAAAAGCCCCACGTGATCGATGCCGGTGAAGGCGACGGCGATCATCTTGAGCGCGTCGGCGCCGGCGACGACCTCGGCAGGGTAGGGGTTGTTGGCGATCATGACGACCTCGGCGCCCTCACTGCGGCGGGCAAGCTCGGCCGGATCGGTGGTCTTGCTGTCAAAGTAGACAAACTCGTGGCCAGCCTCCTTGAGCGGGGCGGCGAGCTCGTCAATGGTTTGCGTGGGTACGCCTAGCGGCTCGAGCAGTGCGATTTTCACAGTGTGCTTCCTTTCGATTCCACTTTGAAAAGGTAACGTTGGTTGCGCAGAAAAGCTACCTTTTGCGCTGACGGCCAGATTAGCGTTTACAATTCGGCCGTCGTCGCAAGAGGTAGCTTGACGTCAATTATGCTTTGTTTTCAATCCTCTACAGGATTCCGTCAATCCAGGCGATAAGCGCTCGATAAGTTTCGGCTCCCTCTGTTTTTGACGTATCGCGATCAAAATCATGCGGAAGATAATAAACCGTTTTCATAGTTGCTGACGTGGCTTTGCGTTTGAGTATTTTTGATATGCGAAGGGGTACATCTTCGTCACCGCTGCTTGCGGCGATAAAGAGCGGTTGGAGGCCGGTAATGTTCTCATCGGTGAGCGACCAAGTACGGGCATCGCGTTCCGATGATTTTCCATCGAGCCCCATCAATTCAAGCCAAGTTCCTTCGTGTTGGCGAGCATAAATATACAAGGCAAAACGCGTTGCTTTCGGACCCGATGTCGGCAGGCTACTGGAGCTGCCGACAATCGATTGAACGGTCTGCCTGTCAACAAGGGGGAGTTTTGTGTATGCCTTCGCGGGGAGGTAGAATGCGCTGTCGGTCAGATCGTAATAGCCGTAGAAATCGATAATCCCCAGGGGGTCGGGGAGACTTGCATCGGCCGCGATTTGTCGAGCGAGAACGAGGGCGAGATTTGCGCCTGCAGAGCGTCCGAACAGAAGGTAGCCTGCAAATTCGCCCTCAGCAATCGAACGTGCCAACGTGATGCGGAGCGTGGCGAGGAGCGATTTGATAATGCCAGCGTATGTTGTTTCGGGCGCAAGCGGGTAGTCCACGCACACCAATGTGTAGCCTGCTTGCGTGAGCATCTGCACGTAAACATGCGGTAGATCGTCTCGATCACCATAAAGCAAGCCGCCGCCATGGAGGTACATGATAGCTATATGGCGGTCGACAGACGGGGACGGACGGTGAATGGAAAGGAGTTCGTGGTCGATCAAGATGGCCCCCTAGTGGTGTTCGGCGGAAATACGGTAGACCTTTTCGGCAAAAATGACCTGTAGGTAGTCGTCGGGCTGTTTGATGTCGATGCCAGCAATCTCGCGGATACGGTCGATGCGATAGCGGACCGTCTTGGGATGAACAAAAAGCTCTTTGGCGGTCTTGCCATAGTCGATGCCGTTGTTGCAAAGAGACAGGAGTGTCTTGAAGAGTTCGGGTTGATCGGCAGCGAGCGAGGCGATGCGGGGGTCGATAAAGGAATCGAGATCATTTATGTTGCCGGCGGCGAGCATGAGCTTATAGATGCCAAGATCGTCATATCGAATACTCTTATTGCGGTGGTCGAATCGGTCAAACAGGCGATAGGTGTCGAGCACCTCATCGTTTGCTTTGGGGATCGAATAGCGGTCATGCGTTCCGCTGAGCGTGATGAGATGCGAGAAGAGTGGAAGCGTTGAGCGGGAGTGCAGGTCTTCAAAGGCGTCCTGGATGGCGTTAATATCAATCGACGAGAGCTCACTGCGAAAGTTATGCAGATAAACGGCTCTGTCTCCGTTGATGAAATAAACCATGCCCGGATAGATGGTCCGCAGCTTGCGCCTGATCGCTTGGTGGATTTCGTCTTGGCGGTCGATATCGGTCGGATCATCTAGATCGATATGAACGAGTAGGGCTTCATAGAGTGGATATTGGTCGATACCGAGCGTTGCCAGTGCAGAATCAACGCGCGCATTGTTTGGATAGCGACCGAGCAACAGGTCATGAACGACGTTGTTGTTTTGGAAGAACACCTTTTGCTTGATGGCGTTTTGCTTCAAGATTTCCATCTGCAGCAGGCTGACGATATTCTCGATGGTCATGGTGTCGAGTGGGGTGAACCCCTGTCCTTCATGATGGATAATCAAATAGTAGTCAACCCCGTCTGAGCTGGGGATGCGCACGGCAAGCGCTTGCTCGGAAAGGGTTTTTCCCTTTTTTGTACCGTATCCCTTGTCGTAGAACAAAGATGCAGAAAAGTAGGAATGCGTTTGATACTTGCTGGGCTCCTTTCGCTGAAAGGAGTAGCCCGAGAACGATGAGCGCTCGGTATCTGTCGAAAACCGGCGGTCGCGTGTCGTGTCCAGATACGTGACGTCGCTTTTGAGAGTGTTTTTCAGCGTGTTGAGAATATAGGGGATAGATGGTTGCTTGAGCGCAAGCGCCATGAGGTGCTTGTGGACTTCGTAGAAGCGATTGAGAAGCGTTAGGTTCGAATTGAGGATGTGCCCTAAGACGTCAAGGAGGATCGCCTCATATTTGATGTTTGGCCTCAGTTCGATAAGAGGGATATCCAGGTCGTTGCACAAGTCGATAATCTGCTGAGGTGCCTTTGCGAGCAGCCGTTCTGGTTTAAAGGCGACCGCACCGATGCCAATCGAACTCATCTTAGTGAAGAACCGTGCAATTTCGGCAGGGGTGAGGTGTTCGAGGGCATAGAAACTCGAAATGATGAGCTGTCCTCGCTTGCCCCAGTTCTCGATATCAGTGGCCTCGAGAACCATGGCGCTGGTGACCTCGTTGCCAAGGCCGTTGGTGCCAGCGATAACTCGCGCTGATTCAAATGATGGGAGAATCAGCATATCTTGAACCAGCATAATCACAACTCCTTTGTCCTCATATTTAGTGTACGGGCGTTAAAAATAGTTGCCTTTCATCTTTGGATAAAGAAATCCTTTTTTAATTGGAAATTTGGAACAAGACTTCAAAAGCGTCAGATGAAAAAATCTCATCATGCGAAATCGAGACCTTGATTCCCGGGTTTGAGAGATCTCGATATTCGAGGGCGATCCCTTTTGAGATGAGGAGGATTCAATGCTCAAAACGGTTATTAAGCAGAATGCTTATCAAGATTCGATCAACCTGATGCTGCTGACTAACAAAATCAATACGCTTGATGGTGTTGTTCAAAGCCAGATTATGATGGGCACCGATGCCAATAAAGACATCTACAAAGCCGCCGGTCTTTTGACTGACGAGGCGGCTGCCGCAAGCCCGAGTGACATGGTCATCGTTGTTGAGACCGAAGATGAAGACGTCATCGATACGGTGCTTGCCGAGGCCGAGGCATTCTTGAATGACCTTTCGGTAAAGAAAGAGGCTGCTGGTGCCCCTGCCGAGGCGACGAGCTGGGAAGAGGCCGTGGCAATGCTTCCCGATGCCAATATGGCCCTCTTCTCCATTCCTGGCGAGTATGCCGCTCCCGAGCTGGAACGCGCGCTCGATCTGGGGCTCAACGTCTTCTCCTTTACGGATAATGTCCCCCTGGAGGATGAGGTGCGCCTGAAGAAGAAGGCTCATGAAAAGGGTCTGCTCTTTATGGGTCCAGACTGCGGCACTGGCGTCGTCTCGAGTGTCCCTGTGGCATTTACCAACGTCATTAATCCCGGCAACATCGGCATCGTTGGTGCCTCTGGAACCGGTATCCAGGAGGTCACCTGCGTAATCGACCGCTTGGGCGAGGGCTGCGTGCACGCAATCGGCACGGGCGGCCGCGACCTTAACGAGAAGGTTGGCGCTGTCACCGTCAAGGACGCCATCGTCGCTCTTGAGCATCATGATCCGACCGACGTTATCTGTGTTATCTCCAAGCCGCCTGCGCCTGAGGTTCGCGATGAGGTTGTCGATCTTCTGGAGAAGTGCACCAAGCCCGTCGTCGCCATCTTCATTGGCGAGAAACCCGAGGCGCACCAGGGCAAGGTCTACCTCGCCCACACCCTCGAGGAGACCGCGCGCATCGCCGTTGACCTCGCTCGTGGTGAGGCCGTCAAGAAGAACTACACCGAGCCGCTCGATATCACCGTCGATACTCCGCTCGGCGAGGACAAGACCGTCATCGGCCTGTATTCCGGCGGCACCCTTGCCGGCGAGGCTGCCATGATGATCACCGAGGCCCTGAACCTCGGCCATATCATCAAGGAAGACGGCTACATGCTGCGCCATGGCGGCTATGACGTTATCGACCTTGGTGACGACGTGTATACCCAGGGTCGCCCGCATCCCATGATTGATCCCGAGGTTCGTATCAAGATGATGCGCGATTACGCTGCCAAGGAGACCACGGGCGTCATCGTGTTCGATTGCGTGCTCGGCTACGGCTGCCACCCCGATATGGCTTCCGAGCTCGCTCCGGTCATTTCCGAGTGCATTGCCGCCGCTAAGGCGGAGGGCCGCGACGTCAAGTTCGTCGGCACCGTTGTGGGCACCAAGCACGATCCTCAAGATTACGATCGCTCCGTCGAAATTCTTCGCGAGGCCGGTGCCATCGTCGAGTCCAGCAACGCCCGCGCTGTTCGCGCCGCGCTTGCTTTCAAGGGTATCGACTATGTCGAGGAAGACCGTGAGGTCGTTCCTTACGAGATCAAGGACGACAGCCCGCTGCCCGAGCCCTCTGAGGCCGTCATGGAGCTTTTGACCACCAAGCCGCGCGTTATCAACGTTGGTGTGGAGAGCTTCAACGAGCCGCTGCGCAAGTACGGTGCCCAGAGCGTCCAGTACACCTGGAAGCCCAAGGCAGGCGGCAACAAGCGCATGATCCATCTGCTCAACGAGCTCGATAAGATCGATGGTATCGATGAGGCAAACGAGCGCATCTGCCAGCGCTTTAAGGAGTCTCAGCCGCAGCTTGTGGACGTGAAGGTCGCCAAGGATGTTATCCCCGAGCTCAATCGCGCCAAAAAGACGCTGCTTCATGCCGGTCCTCCCATCACCTGGGAGAACATGCAGGGCCCGATGAGGGGTTCGTGCATCGGTGCCGCGCTCTTTGAGGGCTGGGCTCAGACCGAGGAAGAAGCGCTTGCCCTGCTCGAGTCTGGCGAGGTCGAGTTCATCCCGTGCCATCACTGCCATGCGGTGGGCCCCATGGGCGGCATCACCTCTGCCAACATGGCCGTTCTCGAGGTCGTGAACACGGTCGACAACACGGTTGCCTACTGCACCATGAACGAGGGCATCGGCAAGGTTCTGCGCTTTGGCGCCTATAGCCAGGAAGTCGTCGATCGCCTGCACTGGATGGCCGACGAACTCGGTCCTGTTCTCGCAAAGGCCCTCAAACTTTCCGACGGCGGCATCAACCTCAACGTCCTTATGGCCCGCGCCATCACCCAGGGCGACGAGTTCCACCAGCGCAACATGGCCGCCACGCTCAACTTCGTAAAGGAGATGGCTCCGCTCATCGTCCAGACCGATGTTCCCGAGGATGCCAAGCAGCGCGTCATCCAGTTCCTGTGCGATACCGACCAGTTCTTCCTCAACGTGATGATGGCCACGGGCAAGTCGATCGTCGACTATGTCCGCAAGGATCAGGAGGGCTGTGTTGTCTCCACGATGACCCGCAACGGCTATGAGTTTGGCGTGCGCGTCTCTGGCCTGGGCGATCAGTGGTTCACCGCTCCGGTCAACACCCCGATCGGTCTCTACTTTACGGGCTTCACGGCAGAAGACGGTTGCCCGGATAACGGCGACTCCGCAATCTGCGAGACCGTCGGTGTCGGTGGCATGGCTATGGTCGCGGCGCCCGGCGTTACCCGCTTTGTCGGCGCCGGTGGATTCGAGGACGCCCTCAACATCTCCAACGAGATGGAGAAGATCTGCGTGACCCATAACTCCAACTGGGCTATTCCTACGTGGGACTTCAAGGGCACCTGCCTGGGCATCGATATCCGCAAGGTTGTCGCCACCGGCATCACCCCGATCATCAACACCGGCATCGCCCATAAGAAGGCAGGTATCGGTCAGGTTGGCGCCGGTACGGTTCGCGCCCCGCTCGCCTGCTTCGAACAAGCCCTCGAAGCCTATTGCGCCAAGCTTGGTATCGAGTAGGCGGTTCCCATGGTTCCATCTCTAGTGAGCGATTATGCCTTGAAGCGTCTGGAAGGGTGCCGGATGGGCAGCGTGCACAGCACGTTTGCGACGAGTCTCAATATCGACATGGACGGCTTTTTGCTTCATGTCGGATCCGATGATGTGCCGCTTTCGTGCCTGGGACTTTCGATTGCCTCCGATGAGATGGAAGGACTTCGTACATCGGTGGAGCCCGGCGACCGCGCCGTGCTCCACGGTGGTGTGGTCAACGTCTACGGACGCTATGGAATAGGGGAGATTGATATCTACGCCGCCCCCATTCGCGCATGTAGTGTGCCCGCGTTTGCTCCGGGTGAACCTGTGGGTATCGATTTCCCCCTCTTGCACGTGCTCGAACCGTTTGACCTTCCTGCGCGTTGCGGCCTTCCCGACGAACCGAGGTCGCGCCGTGCGCTCTCTGAGCTTGCACGTTATTCGGCGATCTGTTCACTCGTGGCAGCGGGGGATACGCAGGCGGCGTCGTCGACGCGAGCAGGTGCCGCTCGACGCGCCATGACCGGCGCGGTCGACTACCTAGTTGGCAGAGGGCTGGGGCTTACCCCTTCGGGCGACGACGTCCTGTGCGGTTACGGCACCGGCCTGAGATTCCTTTATTCGGCAAAGTATCCGGATGCTTGGAATCTTTACATGCGTACTGTTCGCGATGTAGTTCCCGACAAGACCACTCGAGTAAGCGAGGCGTACCTCGAGGCTATGAGCCAGGGATATGCGAACGCAGATTACCTTGATTTGCTCGATGCGATTCGGTCTGGCGGGTTGGATGACCTGCCAGCGCTTATCGAGACGGTGCTGAACGTCGGGCATACGTCGGGGGCCGATAGTCTCTTAGGTTTCGCGGCAGCGTTTTGCTGTCTGTTCTAACACGAAATAAAAGCTGATCCATTACGGAAAGGAAACTGACATGGCAGCTGAAGCAAAGAAAAAGAAGGGCATTGACATCACGGTTTGGCTGTTGATCTCCATGATCGCCGCCGTTGTCGTGGGTCTTGTTGTCGGAGAGCCGATGAAGAATGTCCAGTTTATCGGTGATATCTTCTTCCGCCTGATTCAGATGACGATTCCCATCTTCATCCTCTGCACGATCGTCAAGTCCGTCGGTGGTCTAACGCCGCAGACGCTTTCTGGCATTGGTCTTAAGGGCATCATCGTCTTTATCGTCACGACCGGTCTCGCTGCCGCAATCGGCGTTGGCCTTGGTGTCACCCTGCAGCCGGGTTCCGGCCTTGAGAACTCCTCGATCGTTGCCAACGCCAGCTTTGAGGGTGAGGCAACCGCGATGATGTCCATTCAGGACACCATCACGAGCTTCTTTGGCAACAACATCGTCGCCTCGCTCTCCAACGGCTCCATGATTCAGATCATCATCTTCGCCGTGGCCTTTGGTTTGGTCATCAGCTTCTGGCGTCATTCCCATGATGGCGAGTGCCTGGCATATGACCTGTGCTGCGAGGTTTCCGACCTGCTGCTCAACATCATCCGTGCCGTCATGAAGGTCGCGCCCGTCGGCATCTTCTGCTACGTGTCCGCTATGATCGGTACGCTTGGCATGGACATTCTGCTGCCCCTGGGTAAGTACTTCCTCGTCATGCTCCTCGGCATGGGCATCATGTTCACGCTTTACTTCATCGTCGTTCCGATTTATTGTCGCGTGAGCCCGTTCAAGCTCATGAAGAAGATGCTGCGTATGACCGTGACGGCATTCACCACCATCTCTTCTGCCATTACGCTTCCCACCGCTATGGAAGATGCTAAGAACCGTATCGGCGTCCGCGAGGACATCGTTGACGTGCTTCTGCCCCTCGGCGTTCCCCTGAACTCCAACGGCGTCGCCATCCACATGGCGGTTGACGCCCTATGCATCGCTCAGATGTATGGCGTTCACTTTGGCCCCAATGAGCTTCTGACCGTTTGGGTTATCTGCACCATGATCGCGTTCGTGAACGCAGCTACCCCGGGCGCCTCGCTGGTTTCCCTCACCATGATGGTCCCCGCTCTCAACCTACCTATGGCGGCTATCGGCATCTTTGGCGGCCTCGAGTATCCCACCGGCGCTTCCCGCACCCCGCTTAACGTTGACGGCGACGTCTTCGCAGCCATGCTGGTTGCCGGCCCCGATGGCATCGATCACGAGATTTTCGATACCACCGACTAGTGCTTTTTCCTTGGGGCACCTTCACGGTGCCCCGGTCCCCACTCGGACCTAAAAGGCCCCTGCCGCGGAGGTCAACGCGGCGCTCTCAATTTCGAGAGGCTAGTGTATCCCAGCAATGTGGGGGAGAGCGGTTCCCCCAAGGGACAGTGATGAAAATGACGGGTCATCTTTCGACTGAGTCAAAACGATTCAAGTACAACCCTACGGCCGCCATGGTTGTTGCTATGGTCGCCGGCGTGGTCACGGGCCTTGTTGTCGGACCCACCATGCAAAGCATTCAGTTTATCGGCAACATCTTCTTCCGGCTAATCCAGATGGGCATCGTGCCCTTCGTGATGTGCGAGATCATCGGTGCTATCGGTTCTTTGACAAAGAAAGAGCTTGCGGGTATCGGCTCGCGAGCAACAGTCGCCTTCCTGGTTTCGTCTTTGTTAGCGTCGGCTTTTGGCATTCTGTGCACGGTGGTTTTCAAGCCCGGTGCCGGCCTTTCGCAGACAACGCTCGTGCAGTCTGCGACAACTGATCTCGAAGCGACTTCGGTGAGCATCACGCAGACCATTACAGATTTCTTCCCATCCAATATCATCGGCGCTATCGGTTCCGGATCCATGGTCCCCTGCATCGTCTTCTCCATCTTCTTTGGTATCGCGATCATTCTTGTTCGCGAAAACGGAGACGGCACCTGCCCGGTTTACGATTGGGTGCGGAATCTCAACGAGATTTTGCTTCAGATCATCAAGGTCGTCATGAATATCGCGCCGATTGGAATCTTCGCTTACGTCTCCTCTTCGGTGGGCGCCCTTGGATTCGACGTTCTCCTTGCAATTGGTAAGTACATTCTGGTACTTGCGGGAGCAACGCTTGTGTTCACGATTGCCTGGTTCGTCGTCGTGAGCGTGCGCTGCAAACTCAACATCGTGACCTTGATGAAAAAGATGGTCCCGATGTCTGTTATGGCAGCCGCAACCATCTCTTCGGCAGTGACGCTGCCCATGGAGATGGAAGACGCCAAGAACAAGATTGGCTTGCGTCGCGATATCGCCGACCTCGTTCTCCCTCTAGGCGTTCCTCTGAACTCCAATGGCTCGGCGTTGCATATGGCGGTTACGGCGGTTTTCGTCTCTCAGATGTATGACATGGAGTTTGTGGGCAGTGCGCTGATTATGGTTTGCGTTATCTCTTGGTTGCTTTCGCTCGCCAACGCTGTCGCTCCGGGTGCGACCCTTATCTCGCTCACAATGCTCATCCCGGCACTTGGTTTGCCTCTGCAAGCCGTTGCCATCCTCGGTGGCCTCGAGTACATCGTCGCTGCTATCCGCACCACGCTCAACGTCAACTCCGATGTGTTCTGCGCCTTGCTCGTCGCAGCAAGGGAAGAAGACGGTATCGATCGCGAGATCTTCGATGGCGTTAAGCAGGCTGCATAAAGTTCGTATTCGTTTCTACCAATCTCTACTAATCATTTTCCTTAGGAGGTTTTACCCATGCTCGTATCACGTGAAGAACTCAAAGATCTGATGAAGAAGAAGTTTATGGCGGCAGGCATGCATGAAGACCATGCCGACGCCCAGGCCGAGGTCCTCGCTTGGTCCTCCGAGCGTGGTCTCCATAGCCATGGCGAGGTGCGTGTCGAGTACTATACCGAGCGCATTTCCAAGGGCGGCATGACGATTGACCCGAAGTGGACTTGGGAGCAGACGGGCCCCTGCACGGGTATCCTCGATGCCGATAACGGCTGCGGTTATCCCTTTGCTATCCAGGGCATGGAGAAGGCTATTGAGCTCGCAAAGGAAAACGGCATTGGCTTTGTGGGCGTTGCCAACGTTTCGCATACCGGCGCTATCGGCTATTACACCGAGATGGCTGCCAAGGCGGGCATGATTGGCCTGTGCTGCACGCAGTCCGACCCTATGGTCATCCCGTATGGCGGCGCTGAGCCCTTCTATGGCACGAATCCCATTGCTCTTGCTGCCCCCACGGCAGACGATCGCATCGTCGAGTTCGATATGGCTACGACGGTTCAGGCATGGGGCAAGATCCTCGACGCCAAGAGCGCCGGCCGCTCCATTCCCGAGGGTTGGGCTGTCGACGAGGACGGACGTCCCGTTACCGATCCGCATCTGGTTAACGCACTTGTTGCCATTGCCGGCCCCAAGGGTTACGGCCTCATGATGATGGTCGATATCCTTTCAGGCGTGCTTATGGGCGTTCCTGCAGGAAAGAACGTGTCCTCCATGTACCACGATCTTTCCGAGGGCCGTCGCCTTGGACATCTCAACGTTGCCATTAATCCCGAGTTCTTCTGTGGTGACAAGAACTTCCGCGAGCACATGTCCGAGGTACTGGACGAACTCGGTGCGGTCAAGCCCGGTGTCGGTTTTGACAAGGTCTACTATCCGGGTGAGCGCGCACAGCTGCGCATCAAGGCAACCGCCGAGGCCGGCGGCATCGAGATCGTTGACGATATCTACGATTACCTGGTGTCTGACAAGCTCTACATCAATAGCTGGGACCACAAGAATCGCTTCGCGGAATAGCGAACGAGGGATGCGGCGGGTCTGAGAACCCGCCGCATTTGGTCTCAGTCCAGACGTTGAAAAAGAGGCGTGACATGAGTAAAAAAATTGTCATTCTCGACGCATACGCCACTGTTCCCAATGACATATCTTGGGACCCTATCGCGCAGATGGGGGAGCTGACCATTTATGATCGGACGCCACCTGAGCTTATAGCTGAGCGAATTGGGGATGCGAACATCGTTATTTCGAGCAAGGTCGATATCGGACGAGAAGTCTTTGAGAAATGTCCGAATCTCGAGTACATCGGTTTGCTATCGACTGGATTCAACGTGATTGATATCGATGCCGCCCGTGAGCATGGTATCTCGGTATGTAACGTACCTGGCTATTCCACCATGGCGGTGGCGCAGATGGCCATGGCGCTGCTGCTCGAGATCACCAATATGGTGGGTATGCATTCTGCTGCGGTGAACGAAGGCAAGTGGGTCGAAAGCCCCGACTGGTGCTTCTGGCTCAAAGACCATATCGAACTGCTCGATAAGACCATGGGCATCATCGGATACGGGTCAATTGGTCAGGCTGCCGGAAAGATGGCAAATGCTTTTGGCATGAAGGTTATCGGTCAGAGCCGCCATCCTCATCCGGAGCTCGAAAACGATATGGTTCGCACCACCACCGATTTTGAAGATGTGTTTGCCAACTCCGACGTAATCCTCGTCGCCGCTCCCTTGAACGATCAGAGCCGCAACATCATTTGCCGCGAGAACATCGCCAAGATGAAGGACGGCGTGATTGTCATCAACATCGCTCGTCCGGGCCACGTGGTCGAGGAGGACGTCAAGGAGGCGCTCGAGAGCGGTAAGATGCGCGGTTTTGGAGCCGACGCATCCTACACCGAATGGACGGGTGGACATACGGTTCTGGAAAATGTTGAGAACTGTTATCTGACGCCACATATCGCCTGGTGTCCTTATGAGACGCGCGTTCGCATGATCGATATCGTCACTGATAATCTGCGACATTACCTCGACGGAGATCGAATTAACTGCGTGAACCCATGATTCTGATCGGCTAAACGACTAGAAAGGAAATGTTATGAAAAAGATCGGCAAGCCCAATCGTATTGTCGTCGCCCTCGGCGGCAACGCCCTCGGCAACAACCCCGTTGAGCAGATCGAGGCCGTGAGCAACACCGCCCACGCCCTCCTCGGCCTTATCGAGCAGGGCAACGAGATCATCATCACCCACGGCAACGGCCCGCAGGTCGGCATGATCCAGAACGCCTTCGCCGCCGCCCACGACGCCATCGGCACCCCCGAGATGCCGCTGCCCGAGTGCGGCGCCATGTCCCAGGGCTACATTGGTTATCACCTGCAGCAGGGCATCGGCCGCGAGATGCACAAGCGCTATAAGCGTTGGCACGCCGCCACCGTCGTCACCCAGATCGAGTGCGATCCCGACGACCCCGCGTTCAAGAACCCGACCAAGCCCATCGGCCCCTTCTACACCGAGGAGCAGGCCAAGGAGTTCATGGCCGAGGATCCCTCCAAGGTCTTCGTCGAGGATTCCGGCCGCGGCTGGCGTCGCGTCGTCGCCTCCCCCGATCCCAAGAAGATCGTCGAGGCCGACTCCATCCTCAACCTGCTCGACAACGAGTTCATCGTCATCGCCTGCGGCGGCGGCGGCATCCCCGTCGTCCGCGACTACGAGAACAAGGGTTGCTACAAGGGCGTTCCCGCCGTCATCGACAAGGACCTGGGCGGCGAGCTGCTGGCCGAGGACTGCGACGCCGACGTCCTGTTCCTGCTGACCGCCGTCGAGCACGTCGCCATCAACTTCGGCAAGCCCAACCAGGAGGAGCTCGAGGACCTCACCGCCGACGAGGCCGAGCGCCTGGCCGACGAGGGCCAGTTCGGCAAGGGTTCCATGGAGCCCAAGGTCCGCGCCGCCATCAAGTTCGCCCGTTCCCGCAAGGGCCGCACCTGCATCATCGGCGCTCTGGACAAGGCCGCCGAGACCATGGCCGGCCTCTCCGGTACCCGCATCACGGTATAGAGACTCGGTTCCGGCCCACGACGATGTCGTCGCGGGCCGGGTTTCTTACTATTTTGGTACTTACGCAGTCCTGAGGGGCACGGGCTGCGTCTGTATAGACAGGACACCTGCGACAGGCTGACAGTCGCAGGTGTTTTTTGTTCAACAACGCACGATAAAGTGCTCTGCTCGATTATTAAACTCGAGTCATTGATGGGGGATGTGCAATGTCAATTTGAGCGGTCTTTGCCCTCAGTTTCCGCCAAAGAAGCTCTGCATGTAATTTGCTCGAGGCACGGGCCGATGGCGTATCATTATTTCTTGCTTGTTTGCACTGCTCAGGGAGGGGCCGCGCATGGCGCAGGAACACGATCTGTTTGATGACATTATCGAGATCAGCAAGGGTTTCGATTTTCTTAAAAACCCGCTTGGCGGCGTGACTGACGCACTCGATCCGTCGGCGCCGCAGTGGAATCCTGCCGATTATAAGGAGCGTCCGCGCGGAAATACCATTCCGTGCCTAGCCTGCAAAAACGAGAAGAGCGGCTGCACCGCGTGCATGGACGTGTGCCCGGTCAACGCTATCGAGGTCGAGGAAGACGCTATCGAGATTCTCGATACCTGCCGCAAGTGCGGCCTGTGCGCCGCCGCTTGCCCGACCGAGGCGATTATCTCGCCGCGCCTGGCGCCCAAAAACCTCTACGACGATATTGTCTCGGCGGCCACGAGCCACGAGACCGCCTATGTTACCTGCACGCGTGCGTTGAAGCGCATGCCGCGCGAGAACGAGGTCGTCGTCGCCTGCGTAGGCGATATTACGGCCGAGACTTGGTTCTCGGTGCTGGCCGACTATCCCAACGTGAGCGTCTACCTGCCGCTGGGCGTGTGCGACAAATGCCGCAACACCGGTGGCGAGGACATTCTGGGCGAGGCCATCGCCACTGCCGAAGAGTGGGCCGGTACGGGCATGGGCTTGGAGGTCGACCCCAAGAGCCTCAAGTGCCATAAGCGCCGTGAGTATGAGCGCAAGGAGTACATGGAAAAGATCGCCCGTACCACGGGCCTGACCGTGACCAAGCTCAACCCGGCGACGGCGGCACTTGCCTCGGTGACGCAGAAGCTGAAGGCCCATCGCCATCAGATTACCCAGCTCGAACGTACGCTCAACACCATGTGCGGCACCACGACGGCCAAGCGTCGCCGTACGCTGACGCACGGCCGCCAGCTGGTGCTCTCGACGCTTCAGAATCACCCCGAGCTTGCCCAGAACATGCAGGTGAGCACGCCGGAGTGCGACTTTGACAAGTGCACGTCGTGCGGCGAGTGCGTCAACGTGTGCCCTACGTTTGCCTGCGATCTGGTGGGAAGCGGCCGCTTTGCACTGGAGTCGACGTACTGCCTGGGCTGCGGCGCCTGCGTCAAGGTTTGCCCCGAGCATGCGCTCAAGCTCGTTGAGCACGATGCGTCCAACCTGGTCGTCGTCGATCCCGAGGCCGAGGAAAAGGCCGCCCAGAAGGCCAAGGCTCACGAAGAGGCCGAGAAGGTCAAGGCAGAGGCAAAGGCGAAGCTCGACAAGATGCTCGACCAAGTAGAAAAGCTCGCGGACTAGCTAACGACCCAAATATTGGCTGGCGGGGCTACCCAACCCCACCAGCCAAAAGAAGTTGCGGTGGAATAGTTCCTGTTTTGGCCATAATCGGGCCATTTTAGGAACTATTCCACCGCAACTTAATTGAGGCTAGTTCATGCTGCTTTGGTGGGTGCCGTGACCATTGCTGCCGCGGGTAACCGTCTCGTGAAGCAAAAAGAAGCCGGGAGCCTGTTTGGTCTCGGTGTATTCCATGAGAATGCCGTCGGCGTTGTAGGTCTGGCCGCGTACAACGGCGAGCGCGTTAAAGTCATCGAGGTCGAGCACACGTGAATCCTCGGGAGTGGGATGCTCAATCGTGACATCACGCTTGCCCGTGGCGATCTTGATCCCCAGATCCTCTTCTAGATAACGATAAATCGAATCGTTGACGATCTCAGGTGTCAGTCCCGGCACCTGAGAGCTCAGATAATAGGAGTCATCGGAGCACACGGCTCGTCCGTCGGCATAGCGAATGCGCTTGGCGCGCGTGAGTTCGCTGCCTTCGGGAAATCCGGTGATCTTTGAGAGCGCCTTGTTGCAGACGAGAAGCTCAAAGACGGTGGTAACGGTTCTGAGCTCAAAGCCTCGGCTGGCTGCGATTTCCTTAAAGGTTTCGAGCCCGCCACCGCCACGGCTCGTTTCGCCGTTGATGTTGCGAATGACGCGCATACCTTTGCCCTGTTGGGGCAGCACATAGCCATCTGCTGCGAGCAGCGAGATGGCGCGGCGGACTGTCATGCGCGAACAATCAAACTGCTGCGTGAGTTCGGTTTCCGAAGGCAGATAACTCTGGTAGGCATACGTGCCGTCGTCGATCGACTGCTTCACGGTGTCATAGATGGTTTGAAAGATGGCTCGCGCCATGACGGTCTCCTAGAGGTGCATGTGCGGGCGGTGGATGGGGGACCGTCCGCACAGATGTCGATCGAATTACTTGCTGGGGTCGATTATATATTTACCCATGGCGCGCAGTGCCGGGTCCGACAGGATGGCGCCGAGCTCGTCGAGCGAGGCAACCTTGGCGACCATCGAGGATACGTCGAGCCTGCCCGAGTCGATGAGCTCGAGTGCGCGACGCTGCGTGTAAGGGTTGATGTAGGACGAGGTAAGCACGAGCTCCTTCTGGAAGATCTCGAAGGGCTTGACGGTGATCGTCTCGTCGGGCTTGGTAAGGCCGAACATCATGACCGTAGCCTTGTGGCCGGCAATTTGGATGGCCTGCTCGATGGTGACGGGCTTGCCCACGCACTCGATGACGACATCGACGTTGCCGACACCTTCCTGCTCCAGGCGAGCGGGGACGTCCTCATGGATGGAGTCGATCGCAAGGTCGGCACCGAGTTTGAGTGCAACCTCGCGCTTACCCTCGACGGGCTCCAGCAGAACGACCTTGGTGGCGCCGGCGTTTTTGACGAGCTGCATCATGAGCAAGCCGATCATGCCGCCACCGATGACGACGACAGTGCTGCCCGGCTTGATATTGCACATGTCGATGCCGTGCAGGCAGCAGGCAACGGGCTCGGTCATAGCGCCCTGTTCAAAGCTCGTGTTGTTGCCGAGTTTGTAAACCTGTTGCATATCGACAGCGCAATACTCGGCAAAGCCACCGTTAACCGTGGTGCCGTAGCCGGTCATATGCTCGCAGTAGTGGTTGATGCCATCGCGGCAGGGCTCGCAGCAGCCGCAGGGATGGTTGGGGTCGATGCACACGCGGTCGCCCGGCTTAAAGCCGGTGACGTCGCTGCCCACGGCCTCGACCACGCCGGCGAACTCATGGCCCAAGATCGTGGGCGGGGTAACGTCGGCGGCGCCCTTGTCGCCCTCATAGATATGTACGTCGGTGCCGCAGACACCGCATGCCTTGACGTTAATCAGAACGTCGCGCTTGCCCACGGCCGGCTTTGCCGAATCCTCGACCCTCAGATCGTGCTTTCCATAGAAGACCGCGCTTTTCATGGTGACTCCTTTAAATGGCGGTGGATGTTGTCTTGAAGTATAGGTATCTCTACATATCTAGACAAGCCTATCTAGACAAGTAGAAAAGAAATTCGAACTGCGAACTTCAATTTCATGGCATTTATCAGGCAAAATACTGGACATATACCGTTTACCGCAAGAAATCGACCGTTGACCGAGCGCGGGTTATCTATTAACTTGTATAGATAAGTGATGTGATAAAACGTAAGTGCAAGAAGTCAGGGACACGGGCCCACCCGTCCTATTGCACGAGGTACACGCAAACGGCGCGTCTGCGGTCTCGAGTGAAGCCAAAACCGCAGTCGCTCCGAATGAAGAGAGGGGAATCCCCCGTCATGATGCAAAAGATACAACGTTTTGGCGGTGCAATGTATGCTCCGGCAATTCTCTTCGCATTCTCCGGAATCATCGTCGGCTTGGGCACGCTGTTTACCACCGAGGCGATTTTTGGCGAGATGGCCACCGCGGGTCATCTGTGGTTTGACTGCTGGAATGTTCTGCTCCAGGGCGGCTGGACGCTCTTTAACCAGATGCCGCTGCTGTTCTGCGTGGCTCTGCCGATCTCGCTCGCGAACAAGCAGAACGCACGCTGCTGCATGGAAGCTGTAGCCATCTACCTTACCTTTAACTACTTTGTAAGCACGATTCTGGGCCAGTGGGGTCCTGCCTTTGGCGTTGACTTCTCCGTCGAGGCTGGTAGCGGCACCGGTCTTGCCACCATCGCGAGCATCAAGACGCTCGACATGGGCATCATGGGCGCGCTCATTATCTCGGGTATCGCCACGATGCTGCACAACAAGTACTTTGATACCGAGCTGCCCGAGTGGCTGGGCGTGTTCTCCGGCTCCGTGTTCATCTACATGATCGGTTTCTTTGTCATGGTCCCGGTCGCAGTTATCGCTTGCCTGGTATGGCCGCACGTTCAGGCCGCAATCTCTGCCTTCCAGGGATTCATCCTTTCCGCCGGTACGTTTGGCGTGGGCGTCTTTGCCTTCTTTGAGCGCGTTCTGATCCCTACGGGCCTGCATCACTTTATCTATACGCCGTTCTATTACGACAACGCGGCGGTCAACGGTGGCATCTTTGCCGCCTGGGCCAATATCCTGCCCCAGCTCGCTGCCGATCCGAGCATTGCCCTCAAGGATGCTGCACCCTGGGCTGCCTACACTTGCCCTGGTTGGACTAAGGTTTTTGGTTCGCTTGGCGTGGCCATCGCGTTCTACATGACCGCCAAGCCCGAGCGCAAGCAGCGCGTCAAGGCCCTGCTCATCCCCGTCACCCTTACCGCTATGCTCTGCGGCATTACCGAGCCGCTCGACTTCACCTTCCTGTTTGTTGCCCCCGGCCTGTTTGTGGTTCACTGCGTGCTCGGTGCGCTTGGATGCATGGCTCAAAACGCTCTCGGTGTCGTGGGCATCTTCGACGGCGGCATCATCTCGATGCTCTCGTGGGATTGGCTGCCTCTTTGGGCTGCACATGGCCTGCAATATGCCATCTCGATCCTGGTTGGCCTGTGCTTTACCACTCTTTGGGTCGTGGTCTTCCGCTTCCTGATCGTCAAGTTCGACTTTAAGACCCCTGGTCGCGAGGACGATGACGTGGAGGTCGAGCTCAAGTCCAAGGCCGACTATAAGCAAAAGCAGGGTGGCGCCGCTGCCAGCAAGTCGGTTGCCCAGAGTAAGGATGACGAGCGCCTGGTGCTCGCCGAGAACATCCTCGATCTGCTCGGCGGCACGGAAAACGTCATCGACGTCACCAACTGCGCGACCCGTCTGCGCGTCAACGTCAAGGACAAGACTGCTGTCGCCCCAGAGGCTTCCTTCAAGGCCATCGGCACGCATGGCCTGGTGGTCCAGGGCCAGTCGATCCAGGTCATCATAGGACTTACCGTTCCCCAGGTTCGCGAGAAGTTCGAGAGTCTTCTGTAGACGATTCACCTCAAAAAGCAAACGGCCTTGCAGGGCTAGCACACTCCGCAAGGCCAGCTCCTTAGATCTAAATATTCACTCCAAGGTAACAATTCCAAACCGCACAAGGCCGCGTGCGGGGACGGATTGAGCAAGCGGCCAGAATGAGGAGGACATCATGTCCAAGAAGAACTATGCCGTGACCATTGCCGGCGGTGGCTCCACCTTCACCCCGGGCATCGCCCTTATGCTGCTCGAGGAGCGCGATCGCTTCCCGGTCAACAAGGTGACCTTCTACGACAACAATGCCGAGCGCCAGGAGACCGTGGCCAAGGCCTGCGAGATCTATTTCCACGAGAACGCCCCCGAGGTCGAGTTCAACTACACTACCGATCCCGAGACCGCCTTCACCGGCACCGACTTCGTCCTCGCCCACATCCGCGTCGGCCTGTACGCCATGCGCGAGCTCGACGAGAAGATCCCTCTCAAGTATGGCTGCGTTGGCCAGGAGACCTGCGGCGCCGGCGGTATCGCCTACGGCATGCGCTCCATCGGCGGTGTCATCGAGATCCTCGATTACATGGAGAAGTACAGCCCCAACGCCTGGATGCTCAACTACTCCAACCCCGCGGCCATCGTCGCCGAGGCCTGCCGCGTGCTGCGTCCCAACAGCCGCATCATCAACATCTGCGACATGCCGATCGACCTCATGGACAAGATGAGCCGTATGTGCGGCATCAAGGACCGTCGCGAGCTGCAGTACAGCTACTACGGCCTGAACCACTTTGGCTGGTGGAGCAAGATCTATGACAAGGACGGCAACGACCTGATGCCGCAGATCAAGGAGCACATGGCCAAGAACGGCTACCTCGACGGCATCGAGCACGAGGCTGGTAAGGAGCAGCACGTCGAGGAAAGCTGGATTCACACCTTCGGCAAGGCCAAGGACGTCTATGCGGTCGACCCCGAGACGATCCCCAACACCTACCTCAAGTACTACCTGTATCCGGACTACGTCGTCGAGACCTCCAACCCCGACTACACCCGCGCCAACGAGGTCATGGACGGCCGCGAGAAGAAGGTCTTCGGTGCCTGCCGCGACATTATTGCCAAGGGCACGGCCAAGGACGGCGGCTTTGAGCCCGACGTGCACGCCAACTACATCGTTGACCTTGCCTGCGCGCTGGCCGAGAACACTCTCGAGCGCTTCCTGCTGATCGTTCCCAACGAGGGCGCTGTGCCCAACTTCGATCCGACGGCCATGGTCGAGGTGCCCTGCATCGTCGGTTCCAACGGCTTTGAGAAGATCTGCCAGGACCCGATTCCGCAGTTCCAGAAGGGCTTGATGGAGCAGCAGGTTTCCGTCGAGAAGCTCGTCGTCCAGGCTTGGGTCGAGGGCAGCTACCAGAAGCTCTGGCAGGCACTTACGCTCTCCAAGACCATTCCTTCGGCAAGTGTCGCCAAGCAGATCCTGGACGAACTTATCGAGGCCAATAAGGACTTCTGGCCCGAGCTTAAGTAAGGTTTGATGCATCGAGACTCTTGGCTTCTCTGCTTCATTTGCGCCGCCGTGGTGTCTGGGTTCGCCCGGATGCTGCGGCGGCGCTATACTTATGCAGTTTGAAATACTTGTACCAAAAGGAGCTGTCGTGTCCCTTTCCATCGGTATCGTGGGCCTGCCCAACGTGGGCAAGTCGACACTGTTCACCGCGCTTACCAAAAAGACCGGCCTTGCCGCCAACTACCCGTTCGCCACGATCGACCCCAACGTGGGTATCGTCGACGTGCCCGATAGCCGCCTGCAAAAGCTTGCCGACATCGTCAACCCGGGCCGTATCGTGCCGGCAACGGTCGAGTTCGTCGACATCGCAGGCCTGGTAAAGGGTGCCAACGAGGGCGAGGGCCTGGGCAACCAGTTCTTGGCTAACATTCGCGAGACCGACGCCATCTGCGAGGTCGTGCGCTACTTTAAGGACCCCAACGTCATGCGCGAGGTTGGTCGCACGGGCGAGTTCGTCGATCCCGCCGGCGACGCCGACACCATCATGACCGAGCTCATCCTGGCCGACATGGGCACGCTCGAGAAGCAGCTGCCCAAGCTCGAGAAGGAGGCCAAGCGCGACAAGGAGCTCATGCCCAAGTTCGAGGTCGCCAAGCGCCTGCTCGCTTGGCTCAACGAGGGCAAGCGAGCCGCGTCCATGGAGATGACCGACGAGGAGCGTGCCGCCGCCAAGGGCCTGTTCCTGCTCACCATGAAGCCCATTCTGTATGTGGCCAACGTGGACGAGGACATGCTCAACGAGGACCTGGCGCCCATCGACGGCGTCAAGCCGCTGCCCATCTGCGCCAAGATCGAGGCTGAGCTTTCCGAGCTCGATCCCGAGGATGCCGCCGATTACCTGGAGAGCCTGGGCTTGGAACAGCCCGGTCTGGATGTGCTTGCCCAGGCTGCCTACAAGCTGCTCGGCCTGCAGTCGTTCTTTACGGCCGGCGAGATGGAGGTCAAGGCCTGGACGGTTCGCCAGGGCGCGACCGCCCCGCAGGCCGCCGGCGTCATCCACACCGACTTTGAGCGCGGCTTTATTAAGGCCGAGGTCATTGGCTACGACGACTACATCGAGCTCGGCGGCGAGCAGGGCGCCAAGGCTGCCGGCAAGCTGCGCATCGAGGGCAAAGAGTACATCATGGCCGACGGCGACGTCGTGCACTTCCGTTTTAACGTGTAAGGACGACGTACATGTTCAAATATGGTAAAAAAGCCGGCTATATGGGTATCGCGCTGCTCGTGCTTGCGGTGCTTCCGCTCGTGGTTGCGGCGTTTGTGCTTCCCAATATTGGGCCCGAGGTGGCGACGAAGTTTAACGCTGCCGGCGAGGCAACGCGCTGGGGTAAGAGTTACGAGCTGCTGGCGCTGCCGGTGCTCAACTTGCTGCTTGGCGTGGCGACGTACTTTACGGCTGGCCGTCAGGCTAAGAACAACGAGGACTCTGCCGTGATGGCGCGTCTTACGTGCGAGCGTTATCTGCGCAACGGCTGCGTCACGGGTGTGTTCCTCAATGTGATTAACGTCTACTTTATGTATTCGGCGATCACCGGTACGGGCTTTGGGCTGGGATTCTAGCTTGTCCCTTTAGGCGACGAGCCTGCAAGCATATTCGATGGCTGCTGCGAGGCCGCCGCTCGATCGTGGTTTAAAGACCACGTCGGCGGCGGCCTCGTTTTCGTATCCCGCACCGCGTAGCGTGAGGGCGACGGCGGCTTCTAGCAGCAAGGGAAGGCCATGCTGGGTAGTGGCGATAACGGCGGCACGGGCGAGTGCACAGCCGTGCTCTTGGCATAGACGTGCGAGATCGCCTTGCTTTGGGTCGGAGAGCAGCGCCGTGGGGACACGGCTCGATAACAGCGCACGTGCCGTGCGCTCGTCGGGCGTGAGCTGGTCGGCCTCGATAACGACAAGAGCAATCGGCGTGTCGCGTCGGCGGCAATCTGCGCGCCGTACGTAAATCGAAGAACCCGACATAGAAAACTCCTGTGTATTCGGCAAAACGTAAACTATAGTTTACGTTTTTGTTCGGCTCCATTTCAAACTCGGCTGCATGGACGAACGTGCGAAACAGATTCTTGGCAAGCGAGTCGAACAGACACGCAGGGACCTTGGTATCTCCAAGGTCGATTTTTGTGTGGCAACAGGAATCAGCCGCCCCTACCTCGACCGAATCGAAGACGGAACGGCAAATTTCACGCTCAAGGTTTTATTTAAGATTGCGCCCGCACTTGGCATGACGGTGTCAGAGCTTCTCGAGGGTATTGAATAGGAGATACCGATCGATATCTGATTGCGCCATCGGGATACGGTCGTGGTTGACTTGGCTGTAGAACAGGCGCTGAATCTCGGCCGCATCACGTGATTGGCCGAGCGCCCACATGGTCTTGGCCACGAGCGTCTCGGTGGTCATGTCGTCGCCGCGCAGAATGCCCGGATGATCGGCGTAAGCACGGCCGACCTCATAAACACCCAGGTCAAGGCCCTCTTCGGGAACCTGCGTGGTCATTACGACAGTGCGACCCGAGTCGACCCAGCGGAAAATCGCCTCTTGGAACGACTCGCCCGACTCGCCAAACTCCGGGATGCCGCCAATGCCAAAGGTCTCCAGAATCACGGCATCGTAGCTGTCGGCCAGGGCGTCCAGAATGCCAGGGTTTACGCCGGGCGTGAGCTTGAGCACAAATACGCGCGGGTCGATGCTGTCGTAGAAACGCACCGGGTTTTCGCTCTGATGCGTGCCGTGAAGCCCGTTGCGCACAATGCGGTCGTTGCGGATGTAGGCAATGGGCGGATAGTTGACGCTAATGAACGCGTTAAAGCTCATGGTGCGCTGCTTGCGGGCGCGCGTGCCGGCGATGGCCACACCGCCAAACACGATTGAGACGTCGTGCGAATGCTTGTCGAGCGCATAGAGCAGGCTCTGGTACAGATTGAGCTTGGCATCGGTAAAGGGGTTGCCCATGGGCTTTTGCGAGCCGGTGAGCACGATGGGCTTGGGGCTGTCCTGAATCAGGTAGGAAAGCGCTGCCGCGGTGTAGCTCATAGTGTCGGTGCCGTGCAGAATCACGAAGCCGTCGTGGTCGGCATAACCCTCGACGATGACGTCGCGGATACGCATCCAGTCACTGGGGCGCATATTGGTGCTGTCGATGTTCATGGGCTGCACGACGTCGAGCTCGCAGAGGCCCGAGATCTCGGGGACGCTCTGGGCGAGCTCCTCACCGGTCAGGGCGGGGGAGAGGCCGTTGCCGTCCTCGGTCGATGCGATGGTGCCGCCCGTGGCGATGAGAAGGATGCGCTTCATGCTGGTATTCCTATCGTATTTGCCGCCGCAGAGGCGGAGTCGTTCGGCAGTATTGTGGCACAGGGCGTCCAATGTTCAAACGTATTACATCATCTGTAACGTTTGGTAACACTTCAATCGCCGTCAAATAGGGGCCAGGTCGTGCGTTTGCCGTGCTCTGATGGCTGCGAGGGACGAGAAACCCCATATAACGTGTACACTATGTAAGCTGTTTTCGTTTATTCGCGCGGGTGGGCACCGGCTCCCCGCCAACAAGAGGGGGAAACCATGGATCAAAAGGCTTCCGCAAAGGTCCTCGTACTCGACTTTGGTGCGCAGTACGGTCAGCTCATTGCCCGTCGCGTCCGCGACCTCAACGTGTATTCCGAGATTGTCCCCTGCGACATCTCGGCCGACGAGATTCGCGAGATGAACGCCTCTGCGCTCATCCTTTCCGGCGGCCCGGCTTCTGTGTATGCCGAGGACGCTCCGTCCATCGACCCCGCCATCTTTGACCTGGGCCTTCCCGTCTTGGGCTTCTGCTACGGCCATCAGATCACGGCCGTGACGCTCGGCGGCAAGGTTGGCCACTCCGAGGTGGGCGAGTACGGCCGCGCCACCATCACGCGTACGGCCGGCGCCAAGCTCTTTAACTCCACGCCTATGGAGCAGACCGTGTGGATGAGCCACCGCGACGCCGTGTCCGAGGTGCCCGAGGGCTTTACCGTTACCGCCAGCACCGACGTGTGCCCGGTTGCCGCCATGGAGTGCGTCGAGCGCAAGCTCTTCACCACGCAGTTCCACCCCGAGGTTAAGCACTCCGAGTACGGTCAGCAGCTGCTGAGCAACTTCCTGTTTGAGATCTGCGGCCTGGAGCCCAACTGGAGCATGGACAACCTGGTCGAGACCATGACGGCCGAGTTCCGCGAGAAGGTCGGCGACGACCGCGTGATTCTGGCCCTGTCCGGCGGCGTCGACTCCTCCGTCGTGGCTGCGCTGGGCGCCCGCGCCGTGGGCAAGCAGATGACCTGCGTGTTCATCAACCACGGTCTGCTGCGCAAGGGCGAGCCCGAGCAGGTGGAGGAGGTCTTCACCAAGCAGTTTGACGTCGACTTTATCCACGTCCACGCCGAGGACCGCTATGCCGAGCTTCTGGCCGGCGTGACCGAGCCCGAGGAGAAGCGCCGCATCATCGGTACGCAGTTCTGGAAAGAGTTCTTCGCCGTGGCCCAGCAGCTCGAGACCGACGGCAAGCCCGTTAAGTATCTGGCCCAGGGCACTATCTACCCCGATATCATCGAGTCCGGCGCGCGCAAGACGGGCGGCAAGACGGCCACCATCAAGAGCCACCACAACCTGATCCCGTTCCCCGAGGGCGTGCACTTTGACCTCATCGAGCCGCTCGACCACTTCTTTAAGGACGAGGTCCGCGCGCTTGGTCTGGCGCTCGGCCTGCCGGGTCACATCGTGTTCCGTCAGCCCTTCCCGGGCCCGGGCCTTGCCATCCGCATCATCGGCGCGGTCGACAAGGAGAAGCTCGAGATTCTTAAGAGCGCCGACGCTATCGTGCGCGAGGAGCTCGATGCCTACAACCAGCGTCTGTTTGAGCAGACCGGCGAGCGCAATTCCGAGCACAGCTGCTGGCAGTATTTTGCCGTTCTGCCCGACATTAAGTCCGTTGGCGTTATGGGCGACGAGCGCACCTATCAGCGCCCGATCATCCTGCGCGCCGTCGAGTCCAGCGACGCCATGACCGCCGACTGGGCCAAGCTACCCTACGATGTCCTGGCCCGCATTTCCGGCCGCATCGTGGCCGAGGTCCCCGGCGCCAACCGTGTGTGCTACGACATCACGTCCAAGCCGCCCGCGACCATCGAGTGGGAGTAAGGTTTAAGAAACCAACTCCTGCAAAATCAAAAATATAAGTGTCTTAACTGACGTTTATCGCCTCCTCTGGATAATCAAACCGAGGAGGCGTTTTTTTGAGTCGTCTATGGAGTTCGAAGGCCTTGATCTAGATGGATGCCTGCGCCGTGGCAGGCTTCGGCTCTCTGCAAAAAGACGGACTCCTTTGGGTGCCGTGGCGCTTGTTCTGGGGTACAGCCAACAGTGTGGATGCGAATATGCGGATATGCGGGGATGATTCAAGCGCGAGTTAAGGCTTTGAAAACAGAATCCATGTGTTATATTTTAATCAGTTAGCCCCGGTACGACCGCTGATTCAAGTCGCCGGGGCTCAATTGTTTTCTGAGGAAAGGTTCTCTATGCCGAACGCTCTGAAGATGGACCGAGCGCACGTCATATAACGGCCTTCGCGAGAATGCGACCGCGGACGATATCGTCTCGAACCTCACGCTGGGTTTCCGGGCCCACATGACGGACCGCAGCCACGAACGCGATTTGTGGATTCCGATCATCCATAAGACGTGGCCGAAGGGGACCGATCGAAACGATGTCAATAATCAGATAGCGGGAATCAACGAGATCCGTAACCGCGCCGCGCATCACGAACATCTCTTCGCGCATGCGGGATGCAGGTGCGCGACTTTGCGGTCATGCCGAGACGCCGCTTCGCTGTTCGCTCAGCTTGAGCCGGTCGCACATAGCTATGTTTATAAAAGCTGCATTGGTAGATGCTCGGTCGATAGCTACCTGAAAGAGTGCCCGGCACCTTGTGACGTTGCGGTCTGAGAACTCCCTTGTTATGGGGGTGTTAATCGCATCGAAGTACGTCTTCGGATTTCTGCCGGTTTTGCCGGGAGCCTCCCTCGCGCGCCGAGTCCATATGCTGTGCTCCTACTGGGGGTTCACGTTCGCGTTCGCCCATGTCGGGCTGCACTTCAAGGGTCTTTGGCGGCCCATGCATATTGAAGGGACGAGTGGTACGTCGAAAGCACGTCGCTGTGTCATCTGGACGGGCCGCTTCTTGTTTGTGATCATTGCCTGCTTTGGTGCATATTCCTTTATTCACCTTGGCTTCGGGGCCTACCTGCTCGGTCAGGTTCAATTCGCGGTCGCTGGTGACGATATGTCGATCGCTCGCTCGTTGGTAGGTTATGCGTCTATCGCGGTGCTGATCGCCGGTTTGTTTCATTACCTGCGTGCCGCCATCGAGTCGTTTGAGGAAGATCGGCGCCAGTAAAAACCTCAATATGAGCGAGATAGTGGGCTCCATAGCGGGAGGCGATCCTATTGGTCTCGAACGCGGTGCTCACGAGTTTGGCTGATTGCCGTGCGAACGGACATTTTGACTTTCGTTAGCGGTTGCGACGCCTTGTTGCGGAAATGCCAACTTCCGCGACTACACCACCGGTAACACCAAGGACGACCGCTAGCGCACGGTTGTCGCCCGTTGCGGGCAGGGTGGTCTTGACTGGTTTAACTGTCGCTGCCGCCTTGGTGGAAACGGGATTTGCCGTGGGCTTTTCTGCGTTGGGCTGCGGTGTGGGCTCGGGCTTGGTTTCTGGTTCGGGTTTGATCTCTGGGTTCGGCTTAGTGCCGGGGTCGGGCTGCGGACTGGTCGTGTCGGTTGCGATCAGGTGCACGTCGCTGTCGAATACGTAGCGGATGTAGTAATCGTGCCGCGTCTCGTGCATAATCCCCTGCCCGCTGTCGAAGTCATGATCAATGTGTGTGCCAAGGTGGGTCGAGCTGATGAGGTTCAGTCTGTAAGGGATTTGGTCGTCGGCGTAGCCGCCTGTAAAGACTACAGTTGCTCGTACGTGATTATCGATCGTGGTCAGGGTAATAGAGACGCTCGCCTCTTTGGGGTTCTCGGTTTTTATAAGGCTTTCGGTATCGGTGTCGGTCTTAAAAAGGTGAACGGTGTCGTTAAGCCCGTAGACGAAGTCCTCGGGTTTGTCGGGGAAGTCGTATACAAACGCTTCGTTCTGGACCAACATGAAGGCAGGAGGTAGTTCCAGGTCATAGTAATGGTCGACGACGGTGGTGGCTGTGAAGCTACCGTCCGCGTTGGTTTCTTCGCAGGTAATGGGCGTTGCGGGATCGGGTTCGGGCATTTCGGTCGCCAATGCCATGCCGGGTAGTAAGAGTTGCCCTGCCACAAGAATACTCACCCCGAAGACGGCTGCTCTGACGCCCGCACGACGCTTGGCGCCGCGGATACACGAGCTGATCCGTTTGTCTTGGACTTGTGGTGCAACATGCTGTCCATACATAAGACGCTCCTTGTTCGTAGGCCGGTTTCCGTGAATCTATATTGCGCCTGCACGATGCGACTAGACTCATACACGCGAACGCTCACGCGAGCAGGGAGAAAGTTCAAGCTAATTTTCCCACAGCTAACGCTCTGCGAGCAATGATCTGCTGCTCAATTCTCGGAGAAAGAACCAAGGCGGCAGAGGAGGTTTTAGCCAATGAGACTGTGTCTGGAGAGCTCGAACAAGAGATGTGATTTGCAGGCGATTGAATAGCTCCATCCGTTTTGGTTACAACAAAAAACGTGCCGCGCGCCTGCGACACCCAAGAGGGGAGAATTCTATGAATATCGTTGTATTGAGCGGCAGCCCGCGCAAGGGCGCCAACACCGATGCCATGGTCGAGGCATTTGCCGAGACCGCGCGCGAGGGTGGCCACACGGTCGAGGTCGTGCGCGTCGCCAACAAGAAGATCGCCGGTTGTCTGGGCTGCCAGTACTGCTTCGCCCATGAGGGCACCTGCGTGCAGAAGGACGACATGGCCGGCGTGATCGAGGCGCTCAAGGGTGCCGACATGGTCGTCTTCGCGTCGCCGATCTATTGGTTCGATATCACGGCGCAGGAGAAGGCTGCCATCGACCGCCTGTACGCCTTCGGTGCCACCGGCTTCCCGTTTACCAAGACGGCGCTTTTGCTCGACAGCCACAGCGAGGGCGTGTACGACGCGGCGATCGCCATGTACAAGGCCACCTGCGCATACTGCAAATGGGAGGACCAAGGCATTATCACCATCAGCGGCATGGAGGAGCGCGACAGCATGAAGACCTCGCCCAAGCTCGAAGAGGTACGCGAGCTCGCCCGTAAGCTGGCGTAAGCAGTCACATGCATGGGTACCATTTTTTTAACGCAGAATAATAATCAAATATCGATTAATCTGCGTTAAAATATTGCCAAACAAAAGTTCATGAGGAAGGACGCTCATGCGCCGTAAAGCAGACAGGCTCCTTAGGGAATGGCGAGACAGGGCTGATAGGAAGCCTCTGTTGGTCAAGGGCGTACGCCAGTGCGGCAAGACCTATCTGCTCAGGACGTATGCGCAAGATCTTTTCGAATCGGTTGTCTACATTAATCTTGAGAACGATCGGTCGGCTCGAGCAGACTTTTCGGGCGGTCTCGATCCCCATTCGATCGTGCGCGCGATTGAGGCTCGTACGGGACAGCGCGTCGTTCCAGGTAAGACCCTGCTGTTCATTGACGAAGTCCAGGTATGCGAGGAAGCGCTTACGTCCCTTAAGTACTTTTGCGAAGATGCGCCCGAGTACTATGTCGCGGCTGCCGGGTCGCTCCTTGGGGTTGCCATTAATCATCAGTCGTATTCGTTTCCCGTTGGAAAGACCGATTTGATCGAGATGGCTCCGCTTGATTTCGAAGAGTTTCTTTGGGCGATGGGGCACGACCGGCTGGCCGACGAGATTCATTCGTCATTTGAATCGATGGAGCCCCTTGCTCCGAGTCTTCATGACGAAGCACTGAGGTTCTATCGACAGTATCTTGTTATTGGTGGAATGCCTGAGGCTGTCCAAACCTATGTTGAGGCTCAGTCGGTCATCGATGTTGCCGAAAAGCACCGGATTATCCTCGACGGATATTCTGCTGACACTAACAAATATGCCGATGAGCGCCTTAGCGCAAAGACACGTGCGTGTTTCGATTCCATCCCGCAGCAGCTTGCCAAAGAAAACCGTAAATTCCAGTACAAGGTAGTGCGAGCGGGGGGCAACGCGTCTCTATTTGGAGACGCTCTCGATTGGCTTGTATTGTCAGGCACCGTGAAACGTTGCAGCCTGGTCGGGCAGATTGAAAGTCCTCTCGAGGCGTTCGTTAACCCTTCGTCTTTTAAAATCTATCAGGCGGATACCGGGCTGCTTGTCTCCAAGGCAGGTGCTCAACGAGCCGATATTCTCTCCGGTATCGGCGGTACATTCATGGGCGCGCTTACCGAAAACTACGTTGCCCAACAGCTTTCTGCCATTGGCTACCCTCTGCATTATTGGGCACGAGATAATCGTGCGGAAATCGACTTTGTCGTGGAGAGGCAGGGGTGCGTGTCTGCGATTGAGGTTAAAGCGGGGGAGAATACGAGGTCTCGAAGCCTGTCCTCACTTAAAAAGAGCCATCCGGGCGTGCGCCGAATCAGGCTATCGACTAAGCCCTTCGGAATGAATGATGGGCTGATGTCTGTTCCACTTTATGCGGCATTTTGTCTATAGGGATGATGCTGCTGTAATGCATGGGGCCCGGAGCGCGATGTTGCTGCGCTCCGGGCCCCGCTGCTTAGTTAAACCATGACGGTTTGGCTGCCGTCGTCCTAGTCAAACAAGCTCGGCATGTCGTTTTCCTTCATGAGGGCACCGGCGGAGGGTAGGCTCTGCGCGGTGAACTTTTCGGCCGAGACGCCGGCGCCAAGGATCTCCTCGGTCGTGCCGACGGTGGTGACCGAGCGGCCCTTCTTGGTCGTGAAAGCCTGGACGCCCTGCGTGTTGGTGGTCGTCTTAGTCTTGAGCAGCGAGGTGTTGAAGTTCATGAGGCGGTAGTCGCTCGAGACGAGCGCGATGTCGCGATCCTCCTTGAGCACCTGGGCATACAGCAGCTTGCTGCCACCGTAGATGGCGTTCTTGAGGCGCTTGCGGTTGGTCTTGGTGACGTATCCAGAAAGCGCGACGCGGACCACGCGGCCGTTCTCGAAGACGAACAGCACGTCGGCCTTGTAGTCCTCGGGGTCGATGACCCAGATGACGCTCTCGTCGGGTTCCATCTCAAGATCGGTCGGCAGGTACGAGCCCAGCTGAGCCGACTTGGTGTCCTCAAACTGCGCGACCTTGCACTTGTACACCTGGCTCTTGTTGGTAAAGACCAGCAGTTCGTGCGTGTTGGAGGACGGGAACTCAATAAAGGGCTTGTCGCCGTCCTTGTACTTGAGCGTTGCAGCCTTCTTGAGCACGCGGTCGGTCATCTTTTTGAGGTAGCCGTCGCGCGAGAGCATGATGATCACCGGGTACTCCTCGACCTCGGGCTCCAGACTCACTTCGATAACCTCATGGGGTTCGATCCTGCCCGTGCGGCGCGGCATCACGTACTTCTTGTTGACGGCGGCCAGCTCGTCGCTGATGACCTTCTTGATGTTCTTCTCGCTGGAGAGGATCTCCTCAAGCTCGGCAATCTCGCCCTCGAGCTTGGCGATGTCCTTGGTGCGGTTGAGGATGTACTCCTCGTTGATGTTGCGGAGCTTAAGTTCGGCAACAAACTCGGCCTGGGTCTCATCGATGTCGAAGCCGCGCATAAGGTTAGGCACGACCTCGGCCTCGAGCTTGGTGCCACGGATGATGGCGATGGCCTTGTCGATGTCGAGCAGAATCGCCTCGAGGCCGTGCAACAGGTGCAGGCGCTCGGACTTTTTGCCCAGATCAAAGTTAATGCGGCGACGCGTGGACTGAATGCGCCACGCAACCCACTCGTGCAGGATCTGGCGAACGCCCATAACGCGGGGGTAGCCGTCGACCAGCACGTTAAAGTTGCACGAGAATGAATCCTGCAGCGTGGTCGAGCGGTAGAGCTTTGCCATGAGCTTGTCGGGATCGACGCCACGCTTAAGGTCGATGGCGATGCGCAGGCCCGAAAGGTCGGTTTCGTCGCGGATGTCGGCGATCTCCTTGACCTTGCCCTCCTTGGAGAGCTTGACGATGCGCTCGATGATGACATCGGTCTTGGTGGTGTAGGGAATCTCGTACACCTCGATGATGCGCTCCTCGGGAATCCAGCGCCAGCGGGAGCGGATTTGGAAGCTGCCAAGGCCGGTCTCGACAATCTTCTCCATCTCCTCGCGGCGGTAGATAATCTCGCCGCCGGTCGAGAAGTCGGGCATGGGCATGTACTCGAGCAGGTCACAGTCGGGATCTTGCAGGTAGTGCATGGTGGCGGTGCAGACCTCGTTAAGGTTAAAGCCGCAGATGTCGGATGCCATGGCGACACCGATGCCCTTGTTGGCCGAGACGAGGATGTTGGGGAACGTGGTGGGCAGCAGACGCGGCTCCTTCATGGCGCCGTCGTAGCTGTCGACAAAGTCCACCGGATCCTTGTCGATGTCCTTGAAGATCTCGGCACTGATGGGGGAGAGCTTGGCCTCGGTATAACGCGAGGCGGCGTAGCTCAGGTCGCCCGAGTAGTACTTGCCAAAGTT
>CAKUFT010000018.1 GCA_934650095.1 uncultured Collinsella sp. | reverse complement strand
GCCACCTGCATGGGCCTGGTCCAGAACCCCAACGACTTCGATGTCCTGGTACTGCCCAACCTGTACGGCGACATCGTGAGCGACCTGTGCGCCGGCCTGGTGGGCGGCTTAGGCATGGCCCCCGGCTCCAACATCGGTGCCGACTGCGCCATCTTCGAGGCCACGCATGGCTCCGCGCCCGATATCGCCGGCCAGGATATCGCCAACCCCACGGCCGAGATCCTCTCCGCCGCTATGATGCTCGACCACCTGGGCGAGAACGACGCGGCCAACCGCATCCGCGCTGCCGTGTCCGCCACGCTCGACGAGGGTAAGCAGGTTACCGGTGACGTGCGTCGTGCCCAGACTGGCTCCGTCGAGGGGGCCGTGGGCACGCAGGCCTTTGCCGATGCCGTTATCGCGCACCTGGCCTAAAGCAAATGGCCCGCAAACGCCTAAATAGTACTTAAGTGTTTGCGTATAACCTAAGAAACAATACGCCCGGCGCTCCGTCGGGCGTATTCTATTGAGGACTATGTTTCCCAACAAGGAGTAACTGACTATGGGTCTGATTCAAAAGAAGGACGAGAAGGACGAGATCGACGGCATCCAGATCATCGAGCGCGGCGAAGGTCCCGACGGTGACGAGGAAGAGAAGATCGACCTGGTCGCCGGTACGTCTGCCGAGCATATTGCCGCCGGTACGACCGCCGAGGAAGAGGATGCCCGCCTGGAGGCTCAGATCGCCGCGGACGCTGCGGACGAGAACCTCATGCCCGAGACGCAGGACGAGGACGACGAGGCCGATTCCGACGAGGATGACCACGCTTCCAAGCACAAGAAGACGATGATCGCCGCCTTCGTGGTTGCAGTCGTGATCGCTGCGGTGGTCGGCTTCTTTATTGGCAATGGCGGCTTTGGCGGCAAGGGCGTTGGCTCGGCAACCCTCACCGAGGACCAGCTCGACTCGACCGTGGCAAGCTATAGCTACAACGGCAAGAAGAGCGATATCACCGCGCGTGAGGCCATCGAGAGCCAGTACAGCCTCGACACCGTCAAGGATAGCGATGGCAACTACACCGCTCCTTCTGCCGACGTCATCCTGTCCTACGTGCGCAACCAGATTCTGCTGGACGCTGCCGAGGACGAGGGCATTACCGTCTCTTCTAAGGAGATGAAGCAGTACGCCGAGGACTCTATCGGCACTTCGGACTATAAGACCATGGCCACGCAGTATGGCGTGTCCAAGGACCAGGCCAAGCAGATCGTCCGCCAGTCCGCGACGCTGCAGAAGCTCTATAAGAAGAAGGTCGGCGACACCTCCGCAAGCATGCCGACCGCCCCGACCGAGCCTGCTGACGGCAACGAGGAGACCGCGAGCAAGGACTACGCCGATTACATCATCAACCTTGCCGGCGACGAGTGGGATAGCGAGAAGGGCACTTGGAAGGACGCCGATGGCACCTACGCTAAGGCGTTCGCCGACGATGCCTTTACGGCCGATAGCGCGACCTATAAGCAGGCCATGACCGCCTACTACACTGCCTATCAGCAGTATTCCTCCCAGGCCTCGAGCGCCAGCTCCAAGTGGACCGAGTATGCTAACGGCCTGTACGCCAAGGCCAACATCAGCATCTACGGCCTGTTTGCGTAAAGGTTTGCCTGCACTACTGCTCGCAACCGATCTTTCTGATTAAGCCCGCTAGAACGGACAACGTTCTAGCGGGCTTTTTGCGTTGAAGGCGTGATTGGCGGCTTAATTATGGCTATTCATCCTTAAGTCCAAAAAGGCTATCGGCTTCATCGTCGGATATATATTCCAGTACATCGCCCGGTTGGCAGTCGAGCGCCCGGCATATCGCGTCAAGAGTTGAAAAGCGCACGGCAGAAACCTTGCCCGTCTTGATGCGCGACATATTGACCTGGGAGATGCCCACGCGTTCCGCAAGCTCTTTGGATGAGATCTTGCGTTCGGCAAGCATGCGGTCGAGCCGCAGAATAATCATGGATTCCCCCTAGAGCAACTCGTCATCTTGTTTTTGCAGGATACACCCGTACTGGAAGACGGTGGCAAGCAGGCTAATAATCAGGCCCGCAAAGAGCATAGAGAGGTCGAGCAGCTGGTCGTCAAGCGCATCCGTAAAGTTACCGCCAAATCCTGAGAGTATCAGCCCTGTGACTATGGCACCAAAAGGTTTCACGGCGGCGCCGCCGATAAAGAACAAATGTCCTACTTGACGTAGTATGCGGATGCATTCGAGGTCAAAGGGCTTGCCCGCCTTTTCAATGGCGGAGAAAAACCTGTATGCGCTTAGCACGATGGCAAGCGCGAGGCATATCATCATGACGCTCCCTATGGCAGTATGACCGTCGTGCGCGACAAGCATAAGAGGGGTCTGTTCATTGGCGCCGACGAGAGCGAGAATTGGCCCTTCGCCAGCCTCAAGCTCTACGGATTGGAGACAGAACCCTTGGGAGAGGCTAGGCAATATGAGTAGAAGTTCGATTGCAATGACTGCGAGGAGTCCCAGAGCGAGCGCCACGGTGGTGCAGATTGTGGCCCATTTGCAGTAGCGAGTGAGCTTCCTCAGTTTGGCTATTGCCTGTTCACGGTCGATGGCTTCATTCGATTTGGATACGTTCCAGCGGATCATAGCTCCTCCAATCATTACTTCAGTTGATACCTGTATCTTACTATATAATTAACGATAAACGATAAATAGTTGCAGAAATTAAGATGGTACCGTCTGGTCTAACAGAGCCAAAAGAAATATAACCTGCTGCAGCAATTGACTTGCTAGGGGCGCGAGTTGTTTATATAGATCTAAAATAGTCACAATATACAAATACTGAGAGATGTTGGAATATAGATGAAAGGATCTAAGGGTTTTCTTTTGTTAGTAATGATGCTGCTCGGACTGTTCTGTCTGAGCAGCCCTTCTTGGGCCGAGGCTGCCTGTCCTGAAGGTGAGCCTCAGCAGTCTTATACGGGCAGCTTACTGATAACCGCTAAGGATGGTGACGCTGACTCTCGGCCCGGGCTAAATCCCCTTGCCACTTTTAAGGGAGATGGAGGAACAGTCAAGCTTGACCATATTGGTAGCGGGATTTTGAGATGGCAAGTTTAGTCGGGAGGTCGCTCGTGGACACCATATATGACGGGGATGATTGGGTCGAACATTATACTTGGCGCTTGGTCGGCTCGAATGACAATGGGGATGTGGTGTTTGATGGGCTATGCCCAAAGCATCTCCATCCTTTTGTCTCATCGTTAATTGAGAGTTCCGCTCGTGTTGCCCCTTACAGCTCGGCATCGCTTAACGATGCGGACGTTCTTAAAATCATAAATGACTCTATTGACGAGGGCATGATGAGCAGCTTGCTGTTTTCTCGGCTTGTGGGGCTAGATGAGGCTAGCTCAAAACGACTGCTTGCGGGTGAAAAGGTGGAGCTCGCCTATCATTCGATGGTTTCAATTCTGCGGCTGGCCGATGCTCTTCGAAAATAAATAAAAACGGGACACGTGAGCTACATCACTTGTCCCGTTTTTATTTGGCTCTGCTAGACCAGAATTGGCATACGTGTGGCCCCACGGTGCCATATCGTTAGCCCTGTAGACCGCGACGGACGGGGCAGCACGAACGCTGAGGGCCTGGTAACTTTCCTCAATTCATATGGGAAAACACCCTGTAAACGATTGCAAATGACCGGTGAACGGTCGAAAACTACCGTTCACCGATATTTTCGAAACTGGTTCAAACTGGTATTAAGTCAAAAAGACCAATTCACAAATCTTCATAATGACCTGCATTTTTTCTACATGCGATTTTTAGCCACCCTACGTTGTTTAGACGCAGAGCAAGACCCGATCGGACGCCTAATCATTTCGAAACGGTTTCAAAACCGCAGGTAGAAGTGTTAACGAGCGGTAAACGGTCGATTTTTTGCCGTGAGCGGTGCAAAAACGTTTTACTGTATGAATCAACGAAAGCGACCTCTTCTGTGGTGATATAGTGACAACAACACGTCACGTGGTTACTACCAGTTGAGAGACCACTGGTCTTCAAAGAACGCTTTCTAAGAAGCTTTAAGGGCATCCGCCCGCTGGCTTCCGAAAACCATCGAACTCAGATCGTACACACCTTCGGAAGGGAAATTTGAATGGTTGGCTTTATTCTTACCGGTCATGGACAGTTCGCACCCGGCCTTGCAAGCGCTATCGCTATGGTCGCTGGCGACCAGCCCGCTTTTACCGTCGTTCCTTTTGAGGGCGACCAGGCTGCCTCCTACGGTGAGGATCTTCGCGCCGCCATTACCGCTATGCGTGAGGAGTGCGATGGCGTGCTCGTCTTTACCGACCTGCTTGGCGGTACCCCCTTCAATCAGTCGATGATGATCGCCCAGGATGTCGACAACGTCGAGATTCTGACCGGCACCAACCTCCCCATGGTTATTGAGCTCCTGTTCCTCCGCGGCAATGCCACGCTCGCCGAGCTTGGCGAGCAGGCCGTGACCGTTGGCCAGACGGGCATCACCGCCCAGACGGTCGCCTCTGTCGCTGGTGCCGAGGAAGAGGATATCTTCGGCGACGAGGACGGCATCTAATGGCCGATTTCGGAGCCAGCGTCCTGAGCTCCTCGGTCGCTCTTTTGGGTCTGCTTGTCATCATGGGTGTTATTTACACCATCTGGTCTCAGATCAACATGAAGAAGAAGCAGAAGTACTTCAAAGAGCTGCACACCGAGCTCAAGCCGGGTCAGGAGGTCCTTTTCGCCGGCGGTATCTACGGAACCGTCAAAGGCATCGAAGGCGAAAAGGTCCAAATCAAAGTCCGATCCGGTGCCGTCGTAGATGTTTCGCGTTACGCGATTCAGGAGATCAAGTAACTGTCGTCAGCAATCAACGAAAGGAAGCTGATCAACATGGCAGAACCCAACATTCTTCTTACCCGCATCGATAACCGACTGGTTCATGGTCAGGTTGCCACCCAGTGGAACTCCACCCTGGGCTCCAACCTCATCCTCGTCGCCAACGACGACGTGTCGACCAACACCATGCGCCAGAACCTCATGAAGATGGCCGCTCCCACCGGCGTCGCTACGCGTTTCTTCTCGCTGCAGAAGACCATCGACGTCATTGGCAAGGCGAGCCCGCGCCAGAAGATCTTCATCGTGGCCGAAACACCGGAAGACGTGCTTACGCTCGTCAAGGGCGGTGTGCCTATAAAGAAGGTAAACATCGGCAACATGCACATGTCGGAAGGAAAGCGCCAAGTCGCCACCTCCGTCGCAGTTAACGACGAGGATGTCGCTGCGTTTAAAGAGCTACAGGATTTGGGGGTGGAGTTGGAGATCAGGCGCGTTCCGAGCACGCCTGTTGAGGATACGAGCAAGCTCTTCTCGTAATCCTCGTGATCCACGTTGTCAGGAGTGAAACCCTGACATTCTGTACGTGAAATCCAAAGTGCGTACATACATTTTGAAAGGAGGAGCAAGATGGAATACACGATCTTCCAGGTCGCTCTGGTCTTCATCGTCACGTTCGTCGCGGCAATCGACCAGTTTAACTTCCTCGAGTCTCTCTATCAGCCCATCGTCACCGGCGCCGTCATCGGTCTTATCCTTGGCGACCTCAACACCGGTCTTCTCGTGGGTGGTACCTATCAGCTCATGACGATCGGCAACATGCCGATCGGAGGTGCTCAGCCGCCTAACGCCGTTATCGGCGGCATCATGGCAGCCATTCTCGCTATCGCCACGGGCCTCGAGCCCAACGCGGCAGTCGGCCTTGCCATTCCGTTCGCTCTGCTTGGTCAGCTCGGCGTTACCCTGGTCTTTACGCTTATGTCGCCGCTCATGTCCTCCGCGGACAACATGGCTCACAACGCTGACACCAAGGGTATCGAGCGTCTGAACTACTTCGCCATGGCTCTGCTCGGCCTGATCTTCGCCGTCGTCGTCACCCTGTTCTTCATCGCTGGCGCCACCATCGGTCAGACCATCGCTTCCGCCATCCCGACCTGGCTGCAGACCGGTCTCTCCGCTGCAGGCGGCATGATGCGCTTCGTCGGCTTCGCCGTCCTGCTCAAGGTTATGATGAACCGCGATATGTGGGGCTTCTTCCTCATGGGCTTCGGCCTCGCGCTCATCACCGTTGCCAACGATTCTCTGGCAACCCCTGCCCTGCTCATCCTCGCTCTCATCGGCTTCGGCATCGCTTTCTGGGACTTCCAGCAGCAGACCGAGCTGAAGGGTGCAGCTGTTTCTGACGGAGGTGACTTCGAAGATGGCATCTAATGAGTATGTGATCCCGGAGCACTACGAGGATCTCACTCCTGCTCCGCAGCTCGACCAGAAGACCCTCAACAAGATGGCTTGGCGCTCCTGCTTCCTGCAGGCCTCGTTCAACTACGAGCGTATGCAGGCCGCTGGCTGGCTCTACTCCATCATCCCCGGTCTGGAGAAGATCCACACCAACAAGAACGACCTCGCGGCTTCCATGAGCCACAACCTGGAGTTCTTCAACACCCACCCGTTCCTTGTCACCTTTGTTATGGGCATCGTGCTTTCGCTCGAGCAGAACAAGGTTGACATCCCCACGATCCGCGCCGTCCGCGTCGCCGCAATGGGCCCGCTCGGTGGTATCGGTGACGCCCTGTTCTGGCTGACGCTCGTGCCTATCACGGCCGGCATCACCTCCAACATGGCCATCAACGGCAACGCCGCTGCGCCGATCATCTTCCTGGTGATCTTCAACGCCGTCCAGTTCGCTCTGCGCTTCTGGCTCATGAACTGGTCCTACAAGCTTGGCACCAGCGCTATTGACGCTCTGACCGCCAACATGCAGGCCTTCACGCGTGCCGCTTCCATCATGGGCGTCTTCGTCGTCGGTTGCCTGGTCGTCACCATGGGTGGCACCCAGATCAACCTCCAGATCCCCAACGGTACTACCCGCGGCATCGCTGCCCACACGGTTGTCGTCTCCGAGGAGGAGGCCGAGAACTTCACCGGCCTGGAGGGTATTGATACCGAGACCGCTGAGGCCGGCACCATGGCCATGACCGATGCTGATGGCAACGCCCTCACCGCCACCGATGCCGACGGCAACGCTGTCGAGTGCGGCGTCACCGATCTGGGCAACGGCATGGAGTCCGTCACCTACGGCACCGTTACCGAGGATCCGGTCAACTTCTCTGTTGCCGACACCCTCAACACCATCGTCCCGAAGCTCGTCCCGCTTATGCTTACGCTGCTGCTTTACTACATGTTCGCTAAGCACAGCTGGACCCCGACCAAGGGCATTCTCCTGCTCTTCGTCCTGGGCATCCTGGGCGCTGGCCCGCTTGGTCTCTGGCCGAGCATCTGGTAAGGCTCTAGCTTGAGGGGTGTGTCCCTACGCGGCTCACACCCCGACCCCTTAAGCCATGTGTATGTTAAAAGCCGCGTGCTCGAAAGAGCGCGCGGCTTTTGTTTTCTTGATGATTCGGGTGTGGCAGACAGATAATGCTAAACACCCAAGGTAGTAGCCGAGTTTGAGAAAATGGGAGGATAGGATGGCGATCGGAGCGCGTAAGCAACCGCTGTACGATCAGCTGGTCGATATTCTGACCGAAAAGATTGACCATGAATATCGCGCCGGTGACATGATTCCTTCCGAGCGTGAACTTTCGGAGCGCTATGGTCTCTCGCGCACTACGGTACGCCTGGCTCTGCAGGAACTGGAGCGTTTAGGACTGGTGGTTCGGCAGCACGGTCGCGGTACCTTTGTGACCGACCGTTCGGCAAAGGCAACCAATCTTATGCAGTCCTACAGCTTTACCGAGCAGATGCGCGCGATGGGGCGCGACCCCGAGACCACGATTCTCGAGTTTTGCGAGATGGAGGCCGATAAGAATCTGGCCGAGCATATGGGATTGCGTATCGGTGATCGCATTTTTAAGCTCAAGCGCCTTCGTTCTGCCGACAACATGCCCATGATGGTCGAACGCAGCTATCTACCGGTTCGTCAATTTATGTCCCTAAAGCGACCGCTGCTGGAGCGTAAGCCGCTTTACGATGTGATTGAGCAAGACTTTCAGCAAAAGATACGCGTGGCCGAAGAGGAGTTCTATGCGAGCATAGCCCGTCCCACCGATGCCCATCTTTTGGGAATTGTCGAGGGCTCGCCCGTGCTCGATTTGGTCAGGACTACGTATAACGAGTCAAACGAGGTTGTGGAGTATACGCTCTCGGTTGCTCGTGCCGATCAGTTTAAATACAAGGTTTACCACCAGCGTAGCGACTAATGTTCGCATTGTTTCCATATGATGATTCTTTGCATTTAACTGGTTACTACCAGATAACCAACCGAAGTGTATAATTGCACGTCAGAGGATTACTTCTAGAGAGAGGTATTAGAAATGTTCGAGAAGAGTGTCGAGGAGCTCACCGAGCTCGGCGCCCAGATCACCACGGCCGAGATTGCTCAGCAGCCCGAGCTTTGGCGTGATACGCTCAACATCTATCGCGAGAACAAGGAGGCCATCGAGGCCTTTCTGGCCGAGGCTCGCGCTATGGGCGAGGGCCGTCTGTCCGTTGTCTTCACCGGTGCCGGTACGTCCGACTATGTTGGCGATACCTGCGCCCCGTACCTGCGTCACGCTGGCAACACTGATCTCTACGACTTTAAGCCCATCGCCACGACTGATATCGTGAGCGCCCCGCGCGACTTCCTGCGCGCCGAGGATCCCACGCTCGTGGTTTCCTTTGCCCGCTCTGGCAACAGCCCCGAGAGCCTTGCTGCTGTCGCCGTTGCCAAGGAGCTCGTCCACAACGTCAAGTTCCTCAACATCACCTGCGCTCCCGAGGGCAAGCTCGCTGTCGAGTCCGCCGATGATCCCAATGCGCTGACGCTGCTCATCCCGCGCGCCAACGACAAGGGCTTTGCCATGACCGGCTCCTACACCTGCATGACCCTGCTCTCTACCCTCATCTTTGACGAGGCTTCCGACGAGCAGAAGGCCGAGTGGGTCGAGACCATCGCCAAGATGGGCGAGGAGGTCATCGCTCGCGAGTCCGAGGTTGCCGACTACCTCGCTGGCGACTTCAACCGCGTGACCTACCTGGGCTCCGGCTCCTTTGGCGGCCTTGCCCAGGAGAGCCAGCTCAAGATCCTCGAGCTCGCTCACGGTCTGGTTGCTACTTCCTACGACACCTCCATGGGCTATCGTCACGGACCTAAGTCCTTCGTCGACGATAAGACGCTCGTCTTCGTGTTCGTCAACAACGACGCCTACACCCGTCAGTACGATATCGACATCCTCAACGAGATCGGTGGCGACAAGATCGCTCAGCACACCGTTGCCGTTCAGCAGGATGGCGCTACCGTCTACGAGGGCGAGTCTTTCACCTTTAAGGGCTATGAGGCACTTCCCGAGGGCTACCTCGCCCTGCCGTTCGTGATGTTTGCCCAGGCCATCAGCCTGCTCAACTCCGTGCGCGTGGGCAACACGCCCGATACGCCGAGCCCCACCGGCACGGTCAACCGCGTGGTTAAGGGCGTGACGATTCACCCCTTCACCGCTTAATCGCGTCCCCCTGTAAGGGCGCCCGTCCGCTCATAACGGCGGGCGGGCGCTTTTTGTTTTACGTGAGCTGGGTATAAGCATCACCACAGTTAACTGCTTTAGAAGCAAGGAGTGCATATGAGCACGTACGCAATTAAGGCTGACAAGTTCTTCTTGCCGGCAGGCCCGCAGCTGGGCGGCTATCTCATGGTCGAGGACGGCGTCTTTGGCGCCTGGCAGGCCGATGAGCCCTCTTGCGAGATCAAGGACTACACGGGATCGTGGATCGCGCCGGGCATGGTCGACACCCACATCCATGGCTTCTATAACCACTCGACTACCGATAACGACCCCGAGGGCATCGATATCAGCTCGACCGAGCTCGCCCGTCGCGGCACCACCAGCTGGCTGCCCACGACGTTTACCGACGGCGTTGAACAGATCAAGGATGCCTGCGCCGCCATCGCCCAGGCCGACGAGGGCCGTGGCCCCGACTTCTGCGGCGCCCGTATCCAGGGCATCTACTTGGAGGGTCCCTTCTTTACCATGAAGCACGTGGGTGCGCAGAACCCCGCCTATCTGATCGATCCCTCCGAGGAGGTCTTCGACCAGTGGCAGGAGGCTGCCGGTGGGCGCATCGTCAAGAGCGCTATGGCCGCCGAGCGTGACGGTGCCGCCGCCTACGCTGCTGCCCTGAACGCCAAGGGCGTGGTGACTAGCATCGGTCACTCCGACGCCACCTACGATGAGTGCGTCGCCGCCATCAACGCCGGTGCCAGCTGCTTTACGCACACCTACAACGGCCAGCGCGGCCTACATCATCGCGAGCCCGGTGTCGTGGGTGCCGCTATGACCACCCCCGAGACCTACGCCGAGATCATCTGCGACGGCAAGCATGTGAACCCTGCCGCCATCAAGGCGCTGCTGCAGGCAAAGGGCTGGCAGCACACGGTACTTATCACCGACTGCCTGGGCTGCGGTGGCATGCCCGAGGGCAGCTACACCAGCGGTGGCATGGATGTCATCATGAAGGACAACCTGTGCTGGCTCGCCGACGGCAAGAGCATCGCCGGCTCGGTGCTCACGCTTGCCCAGGGCGTCAAGAACATCGTTGATTGGGGCATCGCCAGCGCCGATATCGCCATCCGCATGGCGACCGAGGTGCCGGCTCGTTCCGCGCACATCGAGGATAAGTGCGGCAGCATCATGCCGGGTCGCGACGCCGACTTTGTCGTGTTCGACCACGAGCTCACCCTCGTTGAGACCTACGTTGGCGGCCAGAGCGTCGGCAACGCATTTACCGAGTAACGACAGAAAAAGACGGCGGGCCCGAATTTGCTCGGACCCGCCGTATGGGTTAACGCTCAAAAGCACCTTAACAGTTACAGCTTGTTAGCGATCTTCTTTGCCGTGCGCTTGACGCCGGCTACCAGGCCTCCCGCAGGATGCTCCTTTTCGTATGCCAGACGCTTCTCACGCTTGGCATACTCTTCGACGATAATATCGCCGTACTCATCTTCGATCTTATCGAAGAAATCGACGGCTCCCTTAATTTCCTCTGCGGTCGGGTGTCCCTTCTGGACGCCGCCCGTGAGCTTAAACGGCCCCCACGTGTCAAAACCGGGGCAGCCGTAGACGCCCATAAAGATGGCCTGCCTCATGCGGCAGATACCATCGATATCCTTGCCGTACCACTTGTTTTTACCGCCGTAGGTCATAAGGCCAAACACCTTGTCTTGCGGCTGCAGCACGTTGGTGAGCACACGTGCCATATCCTTGTCGATCTCGGAGTAATAGATGCCCGTGGCGACGCCGATCAGATGGTATTCGTGCAGGTCGGGGTACTCGTTTTTACCGAGTGCCTTTACGTCGAGGGTATCGATTTCGGGATGCGCCTCGACAATGGCGTCCACGAGCTTTTTCGTGTTGCCGTGGTGGCGCGAGGCGTAGAGGATGATGGTTCGCATAAGAAGGCCTTTCAGCTGTAATGAAGTCAATGTCAATATGGTACCCCGTTGGATAGCTGGGATACCGGACACATCGATGAACGTGCGGGTTTGTTATATGGCTAGGACTGAGATGGGTGCTTGCGAGTAAAGGGCAGTTGTTCGAAAGGATGGGCAATGGAATACGCTCTTTCCAACGATTCGATTTCTATTAAGGTTTCCACGGCTGGCGGCTCGTTCACCTCAATCGAGGCTGACGGTCGCGAGTATCTGTGGCAGGGCGACCCTGCCGTGTGGTCCGGTCAAGCACCGATCTGCTTCCCGATTTGCGGAGGCCTGCGCGATGGCAATGCCATGACGTTTGCCGGACATCACGTGAAGCTCGCCCGTCACGGGTTTGCGCGCAAGCAGGAGTGGAAGCTGCTGAGCCAAAGCGAGAACGAGCTGGCGATGTGCCTGGCTTCGGAGGATAACGCCGCGTTGCTGAGCGACTATCCGTATCCGTTTAAGCTCGTTGCCCGCTATGCGCTCGAGGGCACTGCCGTGCGCGTCTCCTACGAGGTGACCAACGAGGGTACCGAGGACATGCCGTTCTTTATTGGCGGACATCCCGGTTTTAGGTGCCCGCTCGACGAGGGCGAGGCCTATACGGACTACGAGCTGAGGTTTGAGAAGGACGAGGCCGCGGAGCTTTGCACCGCCGTTCCCTCGACCGGTTTGATCGACGTGGACAACCGCTCCAAGAACCCCATGGTAGGAAAGACTCTGCCGTTGTCACACGAGCTCTTCGACTTTGCGGAGACCATCTTTGACGTGCTCGAAAGCCGTCAGGTCACGCTCTCCAAGAAGGGCGAGGACAAGGGCGTTCGCCTGAGCTTTGAGGGCTTCCCGTACCTCATTGTGTGGAGCAAACCCGAGGGCGATTTTGTGGCGGTTGAGCCTTGGGGCGGTCTTTCGACCTGCTCTGATGAGGATGACGTGCTTGAACACAAACGCGGCTGCCTTGTCGCCAAGCCCAAGGAGACCGTCGTCCGTTCGTTCACGATTGAGATTCTGTAATTCCGTTTTGTCGACTCGTATCGCGAGGCATAAGGAGCCTGCGAGATAAGGAGCTAAAAATGATCCTCACCGTTACGATGAATCCGTCCGTCGATACGCGCTATCAGCTCGATGAGCTCGTCATCGACGACGTCAACCGCGTGACGCCCGAAAAGACCGCCGGCGGCAAGGGCCTCAACGTGGCCCGTGTCCTGGGCCAGCTGGGCGACGATGTTGTTGCTACCGGTCTGCTCGGCGGTCACATGGGCGCCTACATGGCGGAGCTCATGGATGCCAACGGCATCAAGAACGATTTTGTACCCATCGCCGGCGAGACCCGCATCTGCCTGAATATCCTCCACGCTGGCAACCAGACCGAGCTGCTCGAGAGCGGCCCGACGATTGCTCCCGAGGAGCTCGATGCCTTTACCGCCAAGTTCACCGAGCTTGCGGGCAAGGCCGACGTCGTCACTATCTCGGGCTCGCTGCCCCGCGGTGTCGAGGCGGACTACTATGCCAAGATTACGGGCATTGCCGAGAACGCTGGTGCCAAGGTGCTGCTCGATACCTCGGGCGCCTCGCTCGAGGCTGCGCTTAAGTCCGAGGTCAAGCCCGAGCTGGTCAAGCCTAACCTGACCGAGATCAACGGCCTTCTGGGCACGAGCTTTACCACCGACGATGTGGACGAGCTTCGCGCGGCACTTGCCTCCGACGCCCGCTTCTCCGATATTCCCTGGGTCGTCGTGTCCATGGGCGCCGCCGGCTCTGTGGGCTTCCACAACGGCCGTGCGTTCCGCGCCAAGACGCCTGATATCCCGGCTGTTAACGCCACGGGTTCCGGCGACTCCACCATCGCCGGCTTCGCGCATGCCATCGCTGCCGGCGCAGACGACGAGACGGTGCTGCGTACCGCCAACACCTGCGGCAAGCTCAATGCCATGGACCCGATGACGGGCCATCTGGTCATGGACCGCTGGGACGAGGTCTACAACGGTGTAGTCGTAACCGAGCTGTAAGAGTTTGGATTGCGCCTCGGTATTGCTTGCTACCTGTTGGTCCGTGTGGACGACAAGTGCGGTAGCATTATGCCGGGGCGCGACGCCGACTTTGTCGTGTTCAATCCCGACCTTACCCTGGTCGAGACGTATGTGGGCGGCAACAGCGTTGGTAACGCGTTTACCGAGTAGCTGCCAAAGTGACGATCCGAGAGGGGATTTAGATGATTTACGGTGCACTTGGCGATATCGAGGAATACCGCGGCATGCTCAAGGGCCTCGACGTGCTGATCGATTGGCTCGAGGAGCATGATCCGGCGGAGCTCGAGGTCGGCAGCCATCCGATTCTGGGCGACAAGGTCTTTGCGAACGTCATGGCGCCCACGACGCGTCCCGAGGCCGATGCTCACTACGAGACGCATCAGCGCTATCACGACCTTCAGATCGATGTCGAGGGTCGCGAGGCCTTTAAGGTCGCCACGGGCAGCCTGACGCTGGTTCAGGAGTTCGACGAGAAGGACGACTACGATCTGGTCGATTCCGACGCCTCGATCGCCGGCGATCTGGCCGACGACAAGTTTGCCCTGTTCGTTGCCGGCGAGCCTCATATGCCCACGCTTGAGTTCCCGGGCGATGGCGCGCAGCCGGTCAAGAAGATCTGCTTTAAGCTGCTTGCCGACGCCTACTGGGAGGAGTAACGCGCCGCTCGATTGAGCCGTGTGTTGGCGCGATTTCCTTGAGGGAGTCGCGCTTGAGTCCCGTTGATCGTGGTTTCCCGTTTGGGAGACCGCGGTTGGCGGGGCTATTTTGTTTGAGTCGGATCCTTCGCAGCAACGAAACAAGACTGAATGTGCAGTTATTGAGGCACAATTGATACTAAATGGCTTGAACAGTAATTAGAATAACTTTGGATACGAGAAATGGCTAATTGATGGGAGCTCTGTATGGGACTCAGCACGACCACTTTAATTCCTAGACGTGCTTTCTTGGCATTGGGACTCGCAGCTGGCTCTGCTTGCCTCACCGCTTGCTCGGGGAAGGGGAGCTACGATGATGGTTACGCTGCGGGCTATGCTGCTGCTCAGGCAGACGCTGCCGGAAAAGAGAAGGGTGGCAGCGGCGGGGACGGCGATATCCCAGTATCGGGTATCGAGTACACCATCACGGGGGCGCAGCGCGGAGTAGAAAGTTATAGTGACGGTAAGCCACTGTTGATTTTGAATGTGACTGCAAAGAACGTTTCGGATGACCTGCAGACTGTTCTATTTTCTGGAAATGAAATACTGACTTTTCAGGACGGAAAGGGCCTTAAGCCAGACATGTTCGTGGAGGGCCTCGACCTTCCTGAATCGCGCCAAATACAACCAGGTACCGAGCTTGAGGGTTGGCTCGGTTACGAGTTGATTGACGAAACAACGCCGGTTGAATGTGAAGCTGGCGGCCAAACCACATCCTCTGGTGATGAGAATGCTTTCTACGGCCTGACCAATCCGCAGACAATTGATTTGAGCACTCTTTAATCCCTGCTCATGGTATAAGAAGAGCTGTCGTAATCCTCGCGAGGAGTTGCGCATGAGCCCCGTTGATCGTGGCTTCCGTTTGGGAGGCTGCGGTCGGCGGGGCTTTGTTGTTGAGTGGGGGCTGCCCGGCGGTGTGGTGATCGGATTGGCAGGCGCGCGAGAAATCGGCAACAAAAAAGCCACCCGAAGGCGGCTATCTTGTGCAATGGAGCCAGCGACCGGGCTCGAACCGGTGACCCCCGCTTTACGAGAGCGGTGCTCTACCAACTGAGCTACGCTGGCGGCCATGTGGTGACGCAACTGAGGCGTCAACGGCTGTCTATGATACGGGACATCGCAAATCCGCGCAAGTGTTCTGTTGAGTTTTCTCACTTTAAATGCACTAATATTGGAGACGCGATGTCTTGCTCTTACGGGCCTCGAACAGAATGGGGCAGCGATGGCTCAACCCAAGATTTTCCTTACGCGAATCGATGACCGCTTTATCTATGGGCAGGATGTCGAGCTGTGGAACGAGGCCGTGGGCAGCAATCTCGTCCTGATCGTTAACGACGAGATTGCGGCGGATTCGCGCAAGTGGGCACCCATGAGGGTGGCGGCGCCCGATGGCGTATGGACGCGTTTCTTCTCGGTGCAAAGGACGATTGACGTTATTCATGCGGCAACGCCGCGCCAATGGATCCTGATCATGGTAGCGTCGCCTGCGGACGCACTGGCGCTGGTTAAGGGCGGCGTGCCTATCACCAAGATCAGTATCGGTCACATGCAGGCAGGGGAGGGTAAGCGTCCCGTAACGCCCGCAGTCGCTGTAAACGATACGGACGTCGCCGCCCTCAAAGAGTTACAAGAACTCGGCATAGAGCTAGAAATCCGCTACCTCCCCAGCTCCGATCCCGACCCCATCGACAATCTGCTCAACTGATCCCTTGGGGACGGAGGAAAACGGATCATTTTGCCCTCGCGAAGGATGCGCGCGATGCCGCCTGTCAAAAACTATGCCTGTTTACTACGTTTGATCGGCTATCGCCGAGCATGCCGAATTTGAGAAAAACAAAACCGCAGGTAGACGGCTTGCTAATTTTAGAAAAAACGGTGCATGGTCGAGCATCCTCGACCAAACGTAGTAAATGGGCATAGTTTTGATATGCCACTCATACAGTGACAGCGAAATTGAGCCCTAGGGATGAAAAAGCGCCCGCCGGCGGTGGTGCCGGTGGGCGCTGCTGTGCGATATGTCGCGTAGTGGGCTTAGTGCCTCATGAAGTGGTACTCGATCACATTGCTGTAGGGGTGACCCGGGCCCACGATGCCCTGGGGGAACAGCACGTGGTGCGGCGTGTCGGGATACATCTCGGCCTCGAGGGCAAAGCCGGCGCCCCAGCCATAGTTGGCGTCGTCCTTGGCGTGCTCGTCGCCCAGCCAGTTGCCGGTGTAGAGCTGCACGCCCGGGGCGGTGGTGTAGTAATCCATCTCACGACCGGTCCACATCTCCTCAACATGCAGGGCGCGGCGCAGGTTACGGCCGTACTGGTAGCCGCCGATGCACAGACAGTGGTCGTAGCCACGGGCCTGCTTGATCTGCGGATCGTCGGCCTCCATACCGGGTGCGACGGGGCGCAGCTCACGGAAGTCGAACGGCGTGCCCTCGACTGAAGCAATCTCGCCGGTGGGGATATTCTGGTCGTCGATGGGCAGGTAGTGGGCAGCGTTGGCAACAAAGAAGTGCTCACAGTCCATGCCGGCGTTATGGCCGGCAAGGTTAAAGTACGTGTGGTTGGTCATGGACACGTAGGTTGCGCGGTCGCTCTCGCAGCCATACTCGATGCGGAAGACGCCGGTGCGGGTCACGGTAAACACGGCCGTAAAGGTGCGGTTGCCGGGCAGGCCCAGCTCGCCATCCTCAAGCGAGGTAGTCATGCGCACGGCGTTGTGGACCTCGTCGAGCTCAACATCCCATACGCGCTTGTGCAGGCCGTGCTCAAGATCGCTGTGTAGGTTGTTGGCGCCCTCGTTGGCCGGCATGTGCCAGTCCGTGCCATCGATGGTGATCGTGGCGCCAGCAGTGCGGTTGGCCACGGGGCCGATGGTCGCGCCAAAGCAGGCGGGGTTGTCAAAGTAATCCTCGAGCTTAGCGAAGCCCAGCACAACATCACGCACGTTGCCGGGAATGTCGGGCACATCGATACCCAGCACGGTGGCGCCATAGTCCATAATGCGAACGCAGATCTCGGGCCCGTTGAGGGTGTAACGATGAACGGGGGTACCGCACGGCGCGGTGCCGAAAAGCTCGGAAGTGATCATTTGGTTCCTAACATCGAGGTATTTCGGACAAACTGTAGCGCGAACAGGCGAGATTATCACTACACCTCACTAAAGCAGGGGGTATTTTTCTCAAAAAAGTGATGATTGCGCAGTTGAAGCGTTCATTTTTGGTCCGCGCGAGTCTGATACAATTTGTTCATTACTGTTTGAATTGACGCGAGCGTGGAACAGCGAGGATTCATCGTGATTAAGGCAGAGCGACAGGATAGGGTTCGTCAGCTGCTCGAGGAGCAGGGTACGGTCTCGGTTAAGGAGATCTCGGATGCGCTGGGCGTCTCGGACATGACGATCCGCCGCGATCTGGAGGAGCTTGCAAGCTTGGGCGAGATCGAGCGCGTGCACGGCGGTGCCCGTAGCGCCCAGGGCCGCCCCCATGCGATGCTGCGCCACGAGTACTCGCATAGCGAAAAACGCTCCAAGCATGCTGAGGAAAAGATGCAGATCGCGCGCCGTGCCGTGGAGCTCATCGAGGAAGGCTCGACTATCTTCTTGGGTACGGGCACCACGGTTGAACAGATGGCCTCGATGCTGCCGACGTTTCGCCTGCGCATCGTGACCAACTCGCTTTCGGTGTTCAACCTGCTCGAGGAGCGCGAGGACTGCGACTTGTGCCTGGTGGGTGGCATGTACCGCCGCCGCACTGCCGCCTTTGTGGGCCCCACGGCCGAGGACACCCTGCGCGCACTGGGGATCGACGCCGCCTTTATCGGCGCGAACGGCATTTTGGATGGCGACGTATCCACGTCCAACATGGATGAGGGCCGCATCCAGCAGCTCGCCTTTAGCAAGGCCGACTCGCGCTATCTGATCGCCGACTCCAGTAAGATCGGCAAGCGCGACTTCTACACCTTCTGCCGCCTGGACAGCCTGGACGCCGTAGTATGCGAGCCAAACATTGCCGCCGAAGACCGCGCCGCCATCGAGGAGCACACCCAGGTCATCTGCTAACTAGCGCTGCAGGCGATACTTCTGCCCTCTGCCGGCGCGGGGGATTACCGCGCCATATTGACGCGCTAAATGACACGTAAAATCAAAAACGCCATTTGCGCGTCAAAAATTATGACACGTAAAAATTTGCGCGTCATTTTGCGCGTCAACGTGACACGAAATGACGCGCAAATGTGCGCGGGCAGCATGAACGAGGCCATTCCGAGAAATGACTAGATTCCGTATTTTGCCCTGATGTCCCTTGAGAATGAATCGTAGTCTTCGTAGAGCCCCTCGCTGCTTTCGTCCTCGGCTCGGTTCATGCGCTCAAGGAGCTTATCCTTTGGGGATTCTTTTGTAATTGCGCGCTCGCCATCGGGTGTTGTGGATTGCATGAATAATTCCAGAGCGTGGTCGTCTTTGATTATGTAGCCCGTTGAACGACCTGCTCCTGTTTTTTCGATTGCACCGCAACCAACAAGCTGGCTGAGGGTCCGTTTTACGGTCACCTCGCTGATATCGGGACAGTTGGACTGAATGTCGGATTTCTTTATGACACCAGGTCTCTGCTGGAATAGAGCGGCGATACGTGCTTGCTTCGATATAGGGCGCGTGCTGGAGTCTATCAAGGTGCGCTGTTCGAGTTGTCGGTAGGCGGCCAGGGTGGTTCCAAGCATGAAGCGGATAAAGGGTGCCTCCGTGTTTTGATTTTCATTCCATCCGGTGGAGCTAGCGGCGAGTGCGTTGTAATAAAGCGCCTTGTTGTCCTCGATGAGTCGTTCGATGCTGATGTAACGCGCAACGTCGTATCCGGCCTTTTCGAGCAACAGCGTTGTGAGGAGTCGGCTCATCCTGCCATTGCCATCGTTGAAGGGATGAATGCTGACAAAATCGAAGATGAAGCGGAATGATATAAGGAGGGGGTCGCAGACTTGGCGAGATAAAGCATCGTTGAGGGATTGACAGGCTTCTTCGATAAGCCCCGGGGTTGCTAGGGCCGAAGGGGGCCTAAAGCGCACAAATCGATTACCTTGATCGTCGATAGAGACGATTTCGTTATCGCTGTCTTTCCAACGGCCCCCATACGAGATTGCCGTGTGTGCCATAAGGTCACGATGCAGCTGCAGAATGACCGACGGCGTAATGGGAATGGAGTCATGTTGCTCGTGAATAAGCGAAAGCACATCTCGGTATCCGGCGATTTCTTCCTCTGCGCGGGAGTTTGGCTTGGCGGAATACGCCATGATCGCTTTGAGTCTTTTTTGGGTGGTAACAATTCCCTCAAGTCCGTTGGAGGATTGGGTGCTTTGGATCTTGGCCTCCTCCATAAGGGACGATAGAAGCTCGGGTTTAACTTGACTCAGAACAAGCTGCCTGCCTTTATGTTCTCGTATCGAGAGAAGGAGGTTGGTGATTGGAGTTGCTTCGAGTTCCGCTGGAACTGTGGCGTAATCGAACTGGCGCATGAGGTTCCTTTCGGTATCACGAACATACTTTCGGTATCATAATACCATGAAATGATACCGAAAGCTTGTTCGTGATACCGAAACCAAGGATAGAAGTGCGCGTCGTAGCTGCTTGGAAGGCCTTGGTTTCACCGTCTTATTGTCTCAATCTGTAACAGGTAGGAACGAGAAACTCGGCTACGTGTTACAGATTGAGATATTTCGGCTCGGGTTATCCGTTTGTCTCATTCTGTAACAGTTAGGACTGAAATTCTCGGCTAGATGTTACAGATCGAGATAAACATGTGGATCCCGGCTGAACCAATACAAAAAAGGCCGCATGCGACCCGTGGGGGATTCGCATGCGGCCGACAAGGGGTATGTGGCAAAAACTAGGCCATGAGCAGGCCGGTCTCCGCGACGTTCTTGTACCAGTACGCGCTCGCCTTGGGGTAGCGCTTCTGGGTCTCAAAGTCGATGTAGAACAGGCCGTAACGTTTGTTATAGCCGTTGGTCCAGGAGAACTGGTCCTGCAGCGACCACACAAAGTAGCCGTCGACGTTCACGCCGCCGTCGATTGCCTTGAGGATCCACGCGAGATGCTGGCGCATGTAGTCGATGCGAGGGGCGTCGTCGATAAAGCCGTCCTCGAAGTCGTCCTTATAGCCCATGCCGTTCTCGGTGATGTAAATCTTCTTGTAGTTGGGGTAATCGTTCTTAATGCGGAGCAGCAGATCGTACAGGCCCTCGGGATAGATAATCCAGTCCCAATCGGTGGTGGGTACGCCTTCGCGCACGCATGACTCACCAACGCCCTTGAGGAACCAGCGCGAGGAGCCCTTGTCGCCAGTGCCATTGTGGTTGATGTCGTTTTCGCCCTCGGCGGCACGCAGGAACTGACACTTGTAGGTGTTGACGCCCAGGCAATCGTTGTAGGGGAGCGCGGCGGTCAACGCGGCGATGTCCTCGTCGCGGACGTCGAGCTCGCCGCCGGCGATATGTGCCAACTTGGTTGCGGCTTCCATGGTATCGGCTGCGTAATGGCCGCGGAAGGTGGCGTCGAGTACCCAGCGGTTGTTGATGACGTCGGCCATGCGGGCTGCCTCGCAGTCGGCAGCGCTGTTGGGGTCGAGGGGATACTTGGGCTCCAGGTTCTGGACAATGCCGATCTCGCCCTCAAAGCCGCCCTCATGGAAGGCGACGACAGCCTTGGCGTGGGCCACCATCATGTTGTGCATGAGCTGGAAGGCCTTGTCCAGACGGTACTTCTCACCGTGCGGCCAGTTGCCGACGATAAAGCTGCCCTCGGCGGTCGCGGGAATCTCGTTAAAGGTAAACCAATGCTTGACCTCGGTGAACTCGGCAAAGCAGAACTTGGCGTACTCGACGAAGGCGTCGATGGTCGTGCGCGTCAGGAATCCCTCGCCGCCGTCCTGGTAGAAGGCCTCGGGCGTATCGAAGTGATCGAGCGTGACATAGGGGATAACGCCTGCTTTGTTGCAGGTGGCAAAGAGCTTGTGATAGAAAGCGACGCCCTCGGGGTTAATCTCGCCGGTGCCACTGGGGAAGATACGGCTCCAAGCTATGGAGACACGGATGCCGTTGATGCCGAAGCGCTGGCACAGGTCGATATCGACCGGATATTTGTTGTAGAAATCGCTTGCGGGGTCGGGGGAGAAGCGACCCTGAGCAGCCAGGAAATCGTCCCAGGGCACTTTGCCCTTGCCGTGCGTGCGGGTCTCGCCCTCAACCTGGTAAGCGGCGGTGGCGCCGCCAAACACAAAGCCGTCGGGGAACTGCATGGGGTTGGTCATGAGTCATCCTTTCTGTGGGATACGAATAGGGAGAGGTGCCCGAACTGGGGATCCGGGCACCAACAGAGGGAGGAACTAGTCGAGGTTCTCGCGGAGCCACTTGATGGCGCCAGCGGGGTCGCGAGTAAGGTCGATATATTCCTTACCGCGGGGAGCGAGCAGCTTAATGCCCAGACGATCGGTGTCGGCCTTCATGTCGTTGTAGTAGCTACGAACCTGCGGGGCAAGCACGATAACGTCGTACTGATCCATGATGGCGGTGTGCTGGCCATAGGCACCTGCGGAGGAAGCGATGTTCTCTCCGGTCTGTGCGGCACCTTCCTTAATGGCGTTGGCAAGCATGGCAGAGGTGCCGGCGCCGGCGCACAGGACGAGGACCTTCAGGCCGTCGACGTCCTTCTTAGCGGATGCGTCGGCGGCGGGCTCGGGCTGATCGGCGACAGGCTCGCTGTCGACGGCAGCGGCGGTCGGCTCGATGGCGGGTGCAGGGGTGCTGGCAGCGATGGTGGCAGCACCATCGGACTCCAGACCCAGCTCGGCGGCGCGCTCGGCCTCCTGGTCGCAGAGCAGCTTATCGTATGCCTTCAAGAACGGCAGGTAGATGATGGCGTCCAGCAAGATGATGATCGCGACAAATACCAGGGCAATAAGCTGGAAGTTCGTGGTGATAAAGATGCCGATGGGGGCGGGGGTGGCCCAAGGCACCACGAAGGAGAAGCCGTTCATGCCCACGTTATCGATAAAGAACTTGGCAACACTCACGTTGACGCAGCCGGCGGCAACAAAGGGGATGAGCATGTAGGGGTTGAGGATCATGGGAGCGCCAAAGAGCAGCGGCTCGTTGACGGCGAAGGCGACAGGGACAATCGAGGCCTTACCGACAGCCTTAAGCTGCTTGGACTTCATAAAGAGGATCAGCAGGAGCGGCACGATAAACGTGGCACCGGTGCCGCCGAACTCACCTACGAGCGACATGTTGAAGGTGAGGGAGTGGGCGGGGTGACCGCCGGCAAGAAGAACCTGCAGGTTCTCGGCCTGGTTGGCAAGACGGATGGGGTCAATACCCGGCTGGACGATCGAGGGACCGTGGACGCCGATGAACCAGAAGAACGCGGTGGCTGCCTGGATAAGAATAAGGCCGGGGTAGGTTTCTGCCGCGGTGAAGAGCGGGGAGAGCAGCTTGATGAGCAGCTCGGAGAACGGAACACCCATGAGGTTGCGCACAACCACATCGATGATGCCGCAGATGATGACAGCACCGCCGAAGGGGATGATGTCGCGGAAGTTCTGAGCGATAGCGCCCGGGACCTCCTTGGGCAGCTTAATGGTCAGATCACGCGAGACACAGAACTTATAAACCCACACGGTAATGAACGCGGCGATGTATGCCGAGAACAGGCCGCGCGTGCCCATGCTAGTGCAATCGAAGACCGAAAGCTCGGAGCCGTTGAACTTGGTGGTGAACTGCGTAACGGCGAGCAAAAGCATGCTGCACTGGGCGGCCACCATGGTGGAGCCGTCGTTGAGCACCTTGCCGGCGGGCATGCGACGGTTCATGGATGCCGTGAAGTTCTTGGCAGTGGTGCCGGCAACCATGATGCCCATGACACCCATGGTGAAGTTGTAGAGCTTGTTGCACCAGTCGATGAGCGGCTGGGGCAGCGTGATGCCGACCACGCCGGGAAGCGTGGCGATCAGCAGAAAGATCGAAGAGGTGAGGACGATGGGCATGCACCCAAGGAATCCGTCCTTGATGGCCTGGAGGTAGATGTTCCTCGAGATCTTCTCAAAGAACGGTTGATGCTTTTCGAGCATCTTTACGATGGCGTCCATAAAGCTCCTTTGCTACTTGATGCGCGATGCATGTGGATGGAACTGGTCGTCGATGGATGGTCAGGACTGCCCGGAAGCCTTCCTGCGTAAGGAAGGCATTGCGAAATGACAACGTTGTCATTTCGTTAATGACAACGTAAGACATTTTTGGAAGAGCAACAAGGATATACGGGTGAGTGGTCGATTTTGTCCGGTAAACGGTTGATTTATCAGTCAGGCAGGTAGTGTATGCTAGAACGCAAAAAACAAGCGATAGAGACCCGAGTGGAGAAGCAGTGACAACGATGGACAAGAAAAACGTCTCAATGAACGATGTGGCGGTTGCCGCCGGCGTGTCTCTCAAGACGGTATCTCGTGTAATCAATGAGCCCGATAGCGTGCGCGAGTCGACGCGCGAGAAGGTCCATGCGGCCATGGAGGCGCTCGGATTTCGAACTAACTTTGCCGCGCGCTCACTCAAGTTGGGCCGTTACGGGTGCATCGGCGTGGTGCTGTTCCACTTGTCGGGCGGCGCCGTGGACATGATCGACGGTATCGCCGATGCCGCCGAAGAGCGAGGCTTTGCTCTCACGATGATCAAGAAACGAGCGGGGGAGAAGATGACCCTCGCCGATGCAGCGCGCAGGATGTCGCAGCTGCCCGTCGATGGCATGATCTTCAACTTGCGTCAGATGGTCGATGACTTTGATACCTTTGAGGCGCCGAAGGACCTTAAGACGGTGATTATCACGTCGATGGAGCATCCTACCTGCTCTACCGTTAGTGACGACCAAGAGGGCGGCGCGCGCATGGCGTGCGAGTACTTCTTGGATCATGGTCACAAGAACGTGTACTTCGTTTCGGGTAAGAAAGAGTCGCTGTCGAGCCAGTGCCGTATGAAAGGTTGGCGTGCGGCACTCGAGGCGCGTGGCATCGAGCCGCCTGAGCCTCTGCAGGGCGATTGGAATGCGGATAGTGGCTATGCCGCGGGTCTTGTGCTTGCCGATAAGCCCGATTGCACGGCGGTCCTCGCTGCTAACGACTGCATGGCAAACGGCGTGATGACGGCTCTACGTGACAAAGGGCTCAGTGTGCCCGATGATGTGTCCGTGATCGGCTTCGACGATGAGCTCTACAAGACGATTCCCAACTCGATTCTGACATCGGTGAAGTTCCGCCACCGTGAGTTGGGCATCCGTGCGCTTAACGAGGTCGTCGCAGGTCTGGAAGCCCCGAGTTCCAGAAGCCGTACGCTCGTCTCGGGCGTGTTGGTCGAACGTTCCAGCGTGAAAGACCTACGGGCGTAGACGTGCTCGGCTCGTTCATCTTAATCTGTAACAGTTAGGACAGAAAATTCCTGCTAGATGTTACAGATTGAGATCTTTTGGCTCGGCCTATTCCGTTTGTCTCGATCTGTAACAGGTAGGAGCGAAATAACTCGCTAGTTGTTACAGATTTAGATTGAGGGAACTACCCCGTGCATTCATCTCGATCTGTAACAACTAGACGCCCAAAACCGGTTTTAGTGTTACAGATTTAGACAATTCGGTCCGGCCCACCCTGTTTATCTCGATCTGTAACAGTTAGGACCCAAAGACTCGGCTAGATGTTACAGATCGAGACAAACGGCCCTCGAACCGCCCAAAAACAAAAGACCGGGGGCGGCGCGCCGTGTGACGTGCCGCCCCCGGCTGAGAAATGGGGACAGGTTGTGTGAGCGGGCAACCCCGCAGGCCACTAGTCCAGACGACGGGTCTCGGCCACGTGTTTGTACCAGTAAGCGCTTGCCTTGGGCGTGCGCTTCTGGGTCTCAAAGTCCACGTAGAAGAAGCCGTAGCGCTTGTTGTAGCCGTTGGTCCAGGAGAACTGGTCCTGCAGGCTCCACAGGAAGTAGCCGCCCACGTTGACGCCGACCTCCATGGCCTTCAGCAGCCAGCGCAGGTGCTGCTCGATGTAGTCGATGCGCGGCTGGTCGTCCACAAAGCCGTCCTTGTAGGGATCCTTGTAGCCCATGCCGTTCTCGGTGATGAAGATCTGCTTGTAGTTGGGGTAGCGCTGCTTAATGTAGACGAGCAGGTCGAACAGGCCCTCGGGGTAGATGATCCAGTCCCAGTCGGTGGTGGGGATGCCGGGCTTGTTCACGTGCTCGCCAATGCCCTTGACGCGCCAGCGGCCGGTGCCCTTCTCGCCCGTACCGTTGTGGTGCAGGTCGTTCTCGCCATCGTAGGCCTTGAGGAAACGGCACTGGTAGTTGTTAACGCCCAGGTAGTCGTTGTAGAGCGCGGCTTCGCGCATAATCTCGAGGTCCTCGTCCAGGATCTCGATGGTGCCGCCCGAGACGGCAGCCAGGCGGTTGGCGCACTCGAGCGTATCGGGCGCATAGTCGCCGCGGAAGGTGGCGTCGAGCAAAAACTGGTTCTGCAGCACGTGCTCGTTGTTGGCGGCCTTGATGTCGGCAGGGTCGTTCTCGTTGAGCGGGTACTTAAACTCCAGCGACTGGATGACGCCGATCTTGCCCTTAAAGCCGCCGTTGTGGAAGGCGAGCACTGCCTTGGCGTGGGCGAGCATCATGTTGTGCTCGCACTGGAAGGCCTCGGCCAGATGCGCCTTAACACCGCCGGGGAAGGTGCCCTCGATGTAGGTGTTAGAGGCGTCGGCCCAGATCTCGTTAAAGGTGAACCAGTAGGTCACCTGGTCGGCGTACTCCTTAAAGCAGAAGGTGGCAAAGTCCACAAAGGCGTCGATGGTTTCGCGGTTGAGGAAGTCGCCCTTCTCAAAGAGGGGGAGCGGCGTATCGAAGTGATGCAGCGTGACGAACGGCTCGACGTGGTGCTTGTGGCACTCGGCGAAGAGGTCGTGGTAGAACTGCACGCCCTCGGGGTTGATCTCGCCGGTGCCGTTGGGGAAGATACGGCTCCAGGCGATGGAGAGACGGATGCCGTTGATGCCGAACTCCTCGCACAGCTCCAGATCGACGGGATACTGGTTGTAGAAGTCGGAAGCGGGATCGGGGGAGAAGCGGCCCTGGGCCTCCAGGAAGTCGTCCCAGGCAACCTTACCCTTACCGTGGGTGCGGGTCTCGCCCTCTACCTGGTAGGCAGCGGTGGCGCCGCCAAAGACAAAGTCCTCGGGAAACTGCGCAGGCGGGTTGGTGACGCTAGCGGGGGAAACGGACATGATGAAGTATCCAATCATTTGAATAATGAAAACGATGCAGAGCCGGTCAAAGTCAGCGAGCGGCGCCCAGGCGAGTCAGATTGCCCCGAAACAAGGCGGCGCTGACCTTGTGGTCGCGCCGCCGAAGTTGAGCGGCAATCTGGCCGGCTGGGCGCCGCGCAGCGTCGAGCCGGCCGCTGTTCGTTAGAACAGCGGACTAAAGGGAGAGCTGCTCACTCACGAAGGCGAGAGACTTGTCGCCGTTCTGGGAGAGCTCGATGTACTGCTTACCGCGGCAGGCGACGCACTTGTTGCCCACGCGCTCGCAGTCCTTCTGCAGGTCGGCCAGGTAGCTCGCTGCCTGCGGGGCCAGGACGACCAGATCAAAGTCGGGGAGCATGTCGACGTGGTTGCCGTAGGCGTCGGCAGCGGTCTCCAGGTCGATACCGCGCTCCTTGGCGGCCTTTGCCAGTGCGTTGGCGAGCAGGCCCGAGGTGCCGCCGCCCTGGCAGAGCACGAGCACGCGCTTGCCGTTGAGGTCGCTGGCGGCCGTGGCCTCGGCGGCGGGGGCTGCAGCGGGAGCGGCATCGGTCTTTACGGCCTCGGCGGCAGCGCCGTCTGCAACGCTCTTGGCATCGGTCTTGCCCTGGAAGGCATCGTTGAGCTTGGCAGCCTTCTCGGCGTTCTTGGCGGCGAGCTCCTCCTGGGAAATCTCGGCCTCCTCGGCGCACTTCTGGGCGTCATAGGCACGGAAGAACGGGTAGTACAGAAGGAAGTCGACGACCAGGATGATGGCGAGCATCACAAAAGCGAGCGGCTGGAAGCCCAGGCCCATGATGGTACCGATGGGGCCGGGGACGGTCCAGGGCAGGGTGTACATAAAGCCGTTCATGCCCAGGAAGTCGATAAAGACCTTGAGGATCCAGACGTTGGCGATCGGGGCAAAGACAAACGGGACAAAGAAGACGGGGTTGAGCACGATGGGCGCGGCGAACAGCAGCGGCTCGTTGACGGCGAAGCAGACCGGGACGATGGAGGCCTTACCGACCGCACGCATCTCCTGGGACTTAGCCAGGAAGCAGAACATGAAGACGAGGACGAGCGTGGCGCCGGTGCCGCCCATGCAGACGACGAAGTACTGGGCGCCCTGCGTCAGGACGGCAGAAGCGTGCTGACCGGCCTGGTAAGCAGCCAGGTTGTCGGTCATGTTGGCAACGAGGGCGGCGGCGATGGCAGGCTCGACGATCGAGGGGCCGTGGACACCGACGAACCAGAAGAGGCTCATGGCGCCGTAGATCACAGCGAGGCCGATGTAGCCGTCGGCGGCGGTGAACAGGGGCTGGAACACCTGGATGACGCCCTGGGCAAAGCAGAAGCCAAAGGCGGCGCGGAAGACGATGTCAAAGACCCAAAAGACGGTGATGCAGACAGAGAAGGGGATGATGTCCTTAAAGGTCTGCGAGATGTTGGGCGGAACCTGCTCGGGCATCTTGACGGTGATGTTGCGCTTGATGAAGAACTTGTAGATGATGCCGGTCACAAACGCAGCGATGAAGGCGGTCAGCAGGCCCTTGGAACCAAGGTAGGTGGTGTTGAAACCGCTGGCGGCGTCCGTGGCGATGGTGTCGCTCGAAAGCAGCAGGAAGCCGATGATGGCCGCGCACATGCAGGAGATAAAGTTGATCTGGTTGTTCTTGGGCAGATCACGGTTCTGAGCGTCGGCGAAGTGCTTGGCCGTGGTGGCGGCGCAGGCGATGGCCAGGATGCCCATGGAGTAGTTGTAGCACTTCCACAGGGCGTTGTTGATGTCATCGGGCCAGTAGAAACCCCAGATGTTGGGGACCGAGGCCACCAGGCAGAAGATGGACGAGAAGATGATGATGGGGATGACGGAGATAAAGCCGTCGCGGATCGCCTTGAGGTACTTGTTGCGGGCGATCGCGTTGAAAAGGGGCTGGCCCTTTTCGATGGTGGCGATGAGTTGCTCCATGCAAAGCTCCTAAGAGTCGGTGGGTTAGCAACGATGGTAACGTTTGGACCTTGTTAGCCAAAATGTTGACGTTGCCATTTTGTGACACAAAAAAAGACGCGAACCGGTGGCCCCTGTGCCTGTGGACCGTCGATTCCTTGCGCGTAAACGTTTGAGCCGCCCGGTGGCTCTGTGTTTGCACAATGGCAACGTTAACATTTGGGCGACAAAAGCCGTTCGGGGACGCAGGATTGTCGGTGAACGGTAGGTTTTGGGTGGTAAACGTATTGTGGGGGAGGTGTTGGATATACTTGAAGGCGTTCATTTGACTGCGTAGGGTGCCGCCAATGGCATCGTTGACATAGAAAGATCGACCTATGGCCGCTGTTAAAAAATCGGTTTCCGTTAAGGACGTGGCGCGCCTCGCGGGCGTCTCGGAGCAGACGGTCTCGCGCACCGTGCACGATTCGCCCAGCGTGCGCCCCGAGACCAAGGAGCGCGTGCGTGCCGCCATGCGCGAGCTGGGGTATCGCCCCAATTTTGCCGGCCGATCGCTGCGCCGCGGCAAGTTTAAGACCGTCGGCGTCGCCATGTTCAACATTACCGGTACCGGCAACCTCGACCGTATGGAGGGCTTTGCCGCCGCCGCCGACAAGCACGGCTATGCCATTACCCTCACTAAAGTTGACGGGCATCCGTATACCCTCGAGAGTGCATCGTCGCGCATGAGCGCACTGCCGGTGGATGGCATGGTTGTGATCATGAATCGCATGCCGGCGGACTTTGGCACCTTTGAGCCGCTGCCTGGCATGCAGACGGTGCTCGTTACCATGCTGGAGCACCCGCTGTGCTCGACGGTCGACAACGACCAGTTCGATTGCTCGCGCCAGGTGGTCGAGTACTTGCTGGAGCAGGGGCACAAGACCGTGCACTTTATCTCATGCCCCGAGCGCTCGCTTTCGGGCATGCAGCGCGAGGAAGGCTGGCGTGAGACATTGCGCGCACATGGTATTGAGCCGCCGCGACTCGTCCGTGGCGATTGGACGGCACAGAGCGGATATGCTGCCGGTCAGGCTCTGGCGGACGATCCGACCTGTACGGCCATTTATGCTTCCAACGATGCCATGGCATATGGCTGCATCCGTGGGCTCGAGTCGCGCGGAAAGCGCGTGCCCGAGGACGTGAGCGTGGTGGGCGTTGACGATAGCCTGGGCGATATCGTGCCCGATCGTCGCCTGACAACGGTACGTTTTGATAACAAGCGCGTTGGCATGTGGGCGGTCGACAAGATTGCCGGCGCCGAGGGCGTCGTGGCCGGCGTGGAGCACATGCTGATCCCCGGTGTGCTCGTCGAGGGCGATACGGTGCGCGATTTGCGCTAGGGTGCGGACCTGTTTGGGTTGCTGCTGATTGTGTTCGATATTGTTCGAAATGGTTGGAAAACCGTTCACGGGCGAAAATCGACCGTTCATAGCTTCAAATTGCGTTTTGGATTGTTCTTTTTTGTTTGAATGTTAATGTTTCTGGCATACACAACGCAGCGCGTATGCCCGGACGCGATGCTCTCCATTGGTTCATATGTGAAAGGAACGCAATATGGCAACCAAAGAAGAAATCTCGATGGTTGGATTCGAGATCGTCGCATACGCGGGTGACGCCCAGACCGACCTGCTCGCTGCACTCGATGCTGCCCGTGAGGGTGACTTTGAGAAGGCCGAGCAGCTGCACAAGGATGCCAGCGACGCGCTCATCGGTGCTCACGACACGCAGACCAAGCTGCTTTCGCAGGAGGCCGGCGGCGGCGAGATGGAGATGACCTTCATCATGGCTCACGCTCAGGACACCCTTATGACCACCATGATCCTGGAGAAGCAGACCCGCTTTACCATCGATGCCTACAAGCGCATCGCCGATCTCGAGGCCAAGCTCGCCTAACGAGCCCCCACAACCAAGTCCCCTTCCAAAAGCCCTGCCGCTACCCGCGGCAGGGTTTTTCTGTTCTCCTCCAAGTTGCGGTGAAATAGGGACTGAATGGGCCTTCTAACAGCAAAAACAGTCCCTATTACACCGCAACTTATTCGGCGCTGTTGGATATTTTGCTTCGTGGGTATACTTCCATCCGCAATACAGGCCGGAGTGAGGAGGTATCCAAATGCCGGACAACGGATCGATTCAAAAGAGAGGTGCGGGCGAGATGGCTCACGGGCGCCCCGTCCAAATTACCGAGCATACGACGGTGGCCGAACTGCAGCCTAGCCTGTCCGATGTCGTATGCGCAAACAAAAAACTGCAGATTGGCTTCATCGTTGCGCTCGTGGTGCTGGCGCTTCTGTCGGGCTTTGTCGCACGCCCGCATTTTGCAGACACCAAGACCTGGGACTCCACCATCGAGGTCATCGATCAAAAGAAGGGCAACGTTTTGGCGCTCACGACCTCGTGCGTGGCGCTGTCTGCGGGCATCACCGCGCTGCCGGGCGACACGGGAACGCCGGTGGCTGAGCAGCTCGCACAACTTTCGGGTAACCTGGGCATCGTGCTCGCCGTACTGTATCTCGAGAAATACTTGCTCACTATCTTATGGTCGGTCGGGCTGGGTATCCTGATCCCGTTCTCGCTCGTACTCTTCGCGGTGTCGCTTGGCATCCACGGACGCTGGAGCACCAGCGCTGTCCTGCGCCGTGTGGCAACGCGCGTACTGGTGGTCGCCATGATCGGCATGGCGTTGGTGCCCGCGAGTGTGTGGGTATCGCAAAAGGTCGACGAGACGTACCAGGTGAGCATCGAGCAGGCCGAGCAAAAGGCGGCAAGCGCGGCTGATGAGAGCTCGTCAAAGAGCGAAAAGAAATCTGAAATCAAAACAGACAAGAACGTGCTTGAGCAACTGACCGAAGGCGCCTCGAGTCTGCTGACTTCGGTGACCGATAGCGCCAAGTCGATGACCGACGAGGTTGTACAGCAGGTGACCGATCTAATCGAAGGCGTCATCGTGATGATTGTGACCTCGTGCGTGATTCCGCTGCTGGTGCTTGCTGCATTCTTGTGGCTTGGGCACGTACTGCTGGGGATCGATATCTCCGGTCCCGCGAACTATCTGACGGGTCGTTTCTTGAGCGCTCCGTCCAAACATGCCAAGAAGAGTGGGCAGTCTGAGTAGGCGGCAAAGCGATCTTTGGAAGATCAACCGTAAGAAGGGCGGCCGAGACACGTTCTCGGCCGCCCTTTTGTTTGTTGAACACATGGTCTCAGCGTCTGCGCCGGGCTCAAACGGTCGGCAATCAACCGTGAACGGTATTTGTTCAAAAAAGAACAAAGTTAAACAAATAATGGTTGCACCCGATGTTCGAATGTGTTCAAATAAACATGAACAGTGAAGAACCGCACATTCAGATGCCCGGACCTGAACGCGATTCAACACTTCCAAACAGAAACTACGCATCTGCGTATCTCTCAAGGAGGATGTCATGAGGGTTGTAATCGCTTCCGATGCCGACGGCATGTCGATGAAGGAGTCCATCAAGGAGATGCTCATCGCCGACGGTCACGAGGTCGTCGACTATTCCGAGACCCCTGCCGCGGACTTTGTCGATTCCGCGATCGCCGTCGCCAAGGACCTGCTGGAGCACAAGGATTCCCAGGGCTTTGCCTTCGATAAGTACGGCGTCGGCTCCTATATGGCCGCCGTCAAGATGAAGGGCATGGTCGTCGCCAACATTTCCGACGAGCGCTCCGCCTACATGACCCGCGAGCACAACGGTTCGCGCATGGTCACCATGGGCCCGGGCGTCGTGGGCACCGAGGTCGCCAAGAAGATCGCTCGCGAGTTCCTGCGCGCCCAGTACGCCGGCGGTCGTCACCAGATTCGTGTCGACATGCTCAACAAGATGGCCTAACGAGAGCCACCGAGAACTCGAACTTCTATCTCAACTTGTGAATTCAGACGAAAGGACGTTCTGATGAAGAAGACCATCGCAATCGGTTGCGACCATATCGTTACGGACGAGAAGATCTATCTCGCCGACCGTCTTGAGCAGGCCGGCTACAAGGTGCTCGACTGCGGCACCTACAGCCACAGCCGCACGCATTATCCCATCTACGGCAAGGCCGTGGGCGAGGCCGTTGCCAGCGGCAAAGCCGACTTTGGCGTGGCCCTGTGCGGCACCGGTATCGGCATCACCAACGCTGTCAACAAGGTCCCCGGCGCCCGTTGCGCCCTGGTCCGCGACATGACCTCTGCCCTGTATGCCCGTCGCGAGCTCAACGCCAACATCGTGGGCTTTGGCGGCAAGATCACCGGCGAGTTCCTGATGGCCGACATTATGCTCGCCTTCCTGGAGGAGCCCTACGAGCAGACTCCCGAGCACGACGCCCTGATCGCCAAGATCGACGCCTGCAACAAGGCCGACGCCGAGGCCCAGGCCGACCCGCACTTCTTTGACGAGTTCCTCGAGAAGTGGGACCGCGGCGAGTATCACGACTAAGGAGGTTACGCGGTTTTACCAAACCGCGTAACGGGTCGACGCTGCGAAGCCATCTGGCGGACAATCTGCCGTTCAGCTTCGACGGCATGACCAGAAGGTCAATGCCGCCTCGCTTCACGGCACCTTGCCTCGCCAGCTGGCTTCTCGCTGACGTTGGTTTAACCCGCGAGACCGCTTTGATTGTTGCGGTGCTACGCTGGGCGCCCTAACAAGTAAGTTAACGGCTCGCGTTTCTGTGAGGGGGCGCGGGCCGGTTTTCTATCAGCCCCACTGACTCGACGGGCTGGCGTAAGAAAGGGAAGGCTCCTATGGAGTTTGTTCTTGATAACGGTTCTATTCGCGTGGCTCTAAGCACAGCAGGCGGATCGTTTACCTCTATTGCGGCTAACGGTCGTGAGTATTTGTGGCAGGGCGACCCGGCGGTGTGGTCGGGTCAGGCTCCGATCTGTTTTCCCATCTGCGGCGGTCTGCGCGATGGCCGCGCTATGACGCGTGCCGGCCACGAGATCAACCTCGCGCGTCATGGTTTCGCCCGCAAGCAGGAGTGGAAGCTCGAGGAGCAGGGCAACAGCATGGTTGCGCTGAGCCTGAGCTCTGCCGACCACGCCGAGCTGCTCGAGCAGTATCCGTATCCGTTTAAGATCGTTGCACGCTACACGATCGATGCGGCAAAGGTGGTCGTGTCGTACGAGGTGACCAACGAGGGAACCGAGGACATGCCGTTCTTTGTGGGCGGCCATCCCGGCTTTAAGTGCCCGCTCGACGAGGGTGAGTCCTACGACGATTACGAGCTTCGATTTGAGCAGCGTGAGGCGGCAGAGCTCTGCACCGCCGTTCCCTCGACGGGCCTGATCGATGTTGAGCATCGCAGTAAGAACCCGATGGTTGGCCACGACCTGCCGCTTACCCACGAGCTCTTCGACTTTGCCGAGACCATCTTTGATGTGCTCGAGAGTCGTGTGGTCACGCTGACCAAGAAGACCGAGGACAAGGGCGTGCGCCTGACATTCCCTGATATGCCGTACCTGATTGTATGGAGCAAGCCCGAGGGCGACTTTGTTGCGGTTGAGCCGTGGGGCGGCCTGTCCACCTGCTCCGATGAGGACGATATCCTGGAGCACAAGCGTGGCTGCCTGGTGGCCAAGCCGGGGGAGACCGTCACCCGTGGCTTTGAGATCGAGATTCTTTAACGAGCTATCGTATGTTTGGGGACGCACACGTCGTGCCCCGGAAACAGGAGATCAACATGATTCTGACCGTTACCATGAACCCGTCGATTGATACGCGCTATCAGCTCGACAAGCTGATTATCGATGATGTGAACCGCGTGACGCCCGAGAAAACGGCTGGCGGCAAGGGCCTCAACGTGAGCCGTGTGCTGCTGCAGCTGGGCGATGACGTGCTCGCAACCGGTCTGCTCGGCGGCCACATGGGTGCCTATATGGCCGAGCTTATGGATGCCGACGGCGTTAAGAACGACTTTGTGCCCATCGCCGGTGAGACGCGCATTTGCCTGAATATTCTGCACGAGGGTAATCAGACCGAGCTGCTGGAGAGCGGCCCGCAGATCGCCCCGGCCGAGCTCGAGGCCTTTACTGCCAAGTTCGCCGAGCTTGCAGCGAAGGCGGACGTCGTGACGCTTTCGGGCTCGCTGCCGCGTGGCGTCGATGCCGGCTACTATGCCGAGCTCGTCAAGATTGCCGAGGAGGCGGGCGCCAAGGTGCTGCTCGACACCTCGGGCGCATCGCTGGAGGCCGCGCTGGAGTCCGACGCTAAGCCTGAGCTCGTAAAGCCCAACCTGACCGAGATTAACGGCCTGCTGGGTACGTCCTTTACGACTGACGACGTCGATGCCCTGCGCGAGGCGCTTGCCGCCGACGGCCGCTTTGCCGGTATCCCCTGGGTTGTCGTCTCGATGGGCGCTGCCGGTTCGGTGGGCTTCCATGAGGGCCGTGCGTTCCGCGCCAAGACGCCCGCGATTGAAGCTGTGAACGCGACGGGTTCCGGCGACTCGACCATTGCCGGCTTCGCGCATGCTATCGCTGCTGGTGCCGACGACGTCACAGTGCTCAAGACTGCCAATGCCTGCGGCAAGCTCAACGCCATGGATCCCAAGACCGGCCACCTGGTCATGGACCGCTGGGACGAGATCTATAACAGCGTCACGGTTACGGAGCTGTAGAAGTTACAAAACGAGCGTGGATAATCTCCCGTTTTGGTGCCCATATGAGCCCAAAGTGGGAGATTTTCCACGCTCGTGACTAGTCGTTGGGTGTTCCTATAGTTTTGTCAACCGCCGGGGCTACTCCCGGTAGGGCACCCGGTCGCGCATCACGGCG
>CAKUFT010000017.1 GCA_934650095.1 uncultured Collinsella sp. | reverse complement strand
CATTAAGTGGCTTTCTTTGCGTGCGGAATCTACGAAAAGTTAACCCCTGCCGCCCGGCCAGGCCCTAGGTTTACTTTCCAGCCGCCAAGATGGCGTCTTGAGTGTCTGGATACTTAGCTGAAATGATTTGAGCAGAGGGGAGCTCCTTGTTGGAAGGAGCCCCCTTCTGTTTTGGTTACTGTGGGACAAATTAATCAGTAGTGTTTGTCCCAAATCTTAAGTATGTGAGGGCTTGCGTCTTGGGCGAGCTTGCCTTACGGAGTGCTTCCCTATTTCGCGTCGGCCCAGGTCACGCCGGTGCTGGCTTCGGCGATCAACGGTACGCGGAGGTCTACTACGTGTTCCATGACGTCGCGGACCATGGCGGTGAGGCGTTCGACTTCGTCGACGGGGCACTCAAAGTCCAGTTCGTCGTGTACTTGCAGAATCATGTGGGCGGCAAAGCCCTCTTCTTCTAGGCGACGGCTGACGCGGGCCATGGCGATCTTAATGATATCGGCCGCGGTGCCCTGCATGGGATGGTTCATGGCCGTGCGCTCACCAAAGCCGCGGAGCTGTGGGTTTTTGGCTTTGAGCTCCGGAATATGGCGACGGCGGCCGTACATGGTCTCGGCGTAGCCCGTCTGCTTGGCACGCGCCACCACGTTGTCGAGGAACGTGCGCACGCCCGGGTAGGCCTCGTAGTAGCGATCGATCATGTCGCGCGCCTCGGCCATCGAGATGTGCAGCGACTGCGACAGGCCGTAGGCCTGCTGACCATACACGATGCCAAAGTTCACGGCCTTGGCGCGGCTGCGCAGGTCGGGCGTCACCTCGGACACCGGCACGCCAAATACGCGCGCGGCCGTCTCGGCATGGAAGTCCTCGCCCTCGTTGAAGGCGCGCACCAGATGCTCGTCGCCCGAAAGATGCGCGAGCAGGCGCAGCTCGATCTGTGAGTAGTCCACCGCCAAAAAGACGCTTCCCTCGCCCGCCGAGAACGCCGTCTTGACGGTACGCCCCAGCTCCGAGCGCGTCGGAATGTTTTGCAGATTGGGGTCGCTCGAAGACAGGCGCCCCGTCGCGGTGATGGTCTGGTTGTACGTGGTGTGCACACGCCCGTCACCACGGCGCAGCGGACCTAGCGTGTCCAGATAGGTCGACTTAATCTTGGACTTCTCACGCCAGTCCAAAATCAGGCGCACGATCTCGTGGTCGCGGGCAAGGTCGCTCAGCACCTTGGCGTTGGTCGAATAGTAGCCGCGCTTGGTCTTTTTGAGGCCCTTGGTCGGAAGCCCCATAACATCAAACAGCACGTGCGAGAGCTGCATGGGGCTGCCGATGTTAAAGGTCTCGTCGCCTGCCAGGTCACGAATGCTGCGCTCGACCTCGGTGATCTGGGTCGCCAGACCCTCGGACAGGCTGCGCAGCCGATCGGGATCCACGAGCATGCCCGCGCGCTCCATCTTGGCAAGTACCGGAACGAGCGGCATCTCGATGCCATCGAACACGTTGGCGGCATTCTCGCGGGCCATGCACTCGCGCAGCGATGCGACCAGCGCCAGTGTCAGGGCCGCAGTACGGGCGGCTGGCACCGGAGCGTCCTCGCCGGCACCTTCCGCGCCGCGGGCCGCAGGCAGTGACATCTGAAGATAGGCATCGGCCAGATACGCCTCGTCAAATTCGGAACGGTCGGAATCCAGCAGGTAGGCAGCGACCACGGTATCGAAAATGCGCGTGGAATCGGCGGCGAGCGGATCCATGAGCTCGGGGTTAGAAGAATCGATGGGCGAAAGCTCATGCAACAGCGCCTTCATATCCGGGCTCGCCACGCGGCCCTCCATAAACAGACGCGCGAGCACGCCGACGATCACGCCGTGGGCGACGTTGAAGCCATCGACCGCAACCGACACGCCGCCGTCGGACTCCTCGAGCGCAAACAGGCCCTTGGACGTCGCCAGCCACAGCGTGCGCGTCAGGCCAAAGAGCGCGCCTTCTTCCTTGTCGTCGTCCACCACGGCGGCGACCCACTCGCCGGCTTCAATCGCGCGGGAGACCTCAGCCGCGACGACACCGAGTGCCTCGGCATCGCCGGCGGCGGCACGCACCATCGCAGGCATCTCAAATACACTGGCAGCTGCCACGGCCCCGCCCTCGCCGCCAATCAGCGCCAAGAAGCGGTTCTGCATGGCCGTTATACCGAGCGTGCCCAGCGCCGCGGAAACCTCGTCGGCAGAAAACGCCGGGAAGGACGTTGCATCAAAATCGAGCTCGACGGGCGCATCGGTACGAATGGTCGCGACCTTACGGCTCAGCAGCGCGTCGTCAATGTGCGCGCGCAGGTTCTCGCCCATCTTGCCTTTGACCTCGTCAGCATGCGCGATGACTTCGTCCAGGCTGCCGTACTGCGCAATGAGCGCGCTCGCTTTTTTGGGGCCGATGCCCGGCACGCCGGGAATATTGTCCGACGTATCGCCCTTCAGACCGTAAAAATCGGGCACGAGCGCCGGCGTGATGCCGTGATACAGGCCATCCACGCTCTCGGGCGTCATGATCGCCACGTCGGACAGGCCCTTGCGAGTCGAGACCACGTTAACGTGCTCGGTCACAAGCTGATACATGTCGCGGTCGCCGGTCACCAGCAGCATGTCGCAGCCGGCCTCCTCGCCCAGGCGCGCCATGGTTCCCAGGATATCGTCGCCTTCCCAGCCCTCGGACTGCAGAATCGGCACGTTGAGCGCACCGAGCAGCTCCTTTATCATGGGGAACTGCGCATGAAGGTCGGGATCCATGGGCGGACGCTGCGCCTTGTACTGCGGCAGCATCTCCATACGCACGCGCGGCTTGCCCTTGTCAAACGCAACGACGACGCCATCAGGATTGAAGGCGTCAATCATCTTGAGGAACATATTCAAGAAGCCAAAGATCGCGTTGGTGGGGCGACCGTCCGGCGCATTCATGGTCGGTGGCACGGCGTGGAAAGCACGGTGCATGAGCGAGTTGCCGTCGATAACGGCAAAGGTACGGCGCTTGTCAGACATATTGAATACCTCGCTTTGGGCTGGGCACGGTTTGCTCACACCAGTTTACACGCTCCCCGCCCCGCGGCCACCGCACATCAAGCTCCCCCGCCGCCGCACGCCCGCGCGTGATACGATGGCTCACGGTACATCAACCAGCACGATCGATCCGAAAGGAGCCTGCGTCATGGAGCGTCCCTGCGCATGGAAAAAGTACACACCGCAGCAGATCGAGGAGCTCGAGGAGCTTTGCCGCGGCTATAAGCAGTTTTTGAGCGAGAACAAGACCGAGCGCCTGTGCGTCAAGGCCGGCATCAAGATGGCCGAGGAGGCGGGCTACGTCAATCTGGAGACCGTGATCGCCGAGGGCCGCGCGCTCAAGGCCGGCGACAAGGTGTACGCCGTCAACCACGGCAAGGACCTCATGCTCGTCAACCTGGGCTGCGCCCCGCTCGAGCAGGGCTTTAACATCCTGGGCGCCCACGTGGACTCGCCGCGCCTGGACCTTAAGCAGAACCCCGCCTTCGAGGCCGGCGACATGGCCTACCTCGACACGCACTACTATGGTGGTGTCAAGAGCTATCACTGGGTCGCCTCCCCGCTCGCACTCGTGGGCGTCATCTGCAAAAAGGACGGCACCACCGTCGACATCAACATTGGTGACAAGGCCGACGACCCGGTCTTTACCATCTCCGACCTGCTGATCCATCTTTCGAGCGAGCAGATGGCCAAGCCCGCCAAGGACGCCGTCGACGCCGAGATCCTCGACGTGATCGTGGGTGGCCGCCCCGTCAAGTTTGACGAGGACGACAAGGACGCTCCCAAGGAGCCCGTCAAGCAAATGTTCCTGGACATCCTCAAGGAGCAGTACGGCGTCGAGGAGGAGGACTTCCTCTCCGCCGAGATCGAGGTCGTGCCCGCCGGCCCGGCCCGCGACATGGGTCTCGACCGTTCTATGATTCTGGGCTATGGCCACGACGACCGCGTCTGCGCCTATCCGTCCATGCTCGCCCAGATCAATGTCGCCGATGTCGAGCGCACGAGCATCACGCTCATCGTCGACAAGGAGGAGATCGGCTCCGTGGGCGCCACCGGCATGACGAGCCGCTTCTTCGAGAACACCGTCGCCGAGATCATGACGCTTGCCGGCGAGGACAGCCCGCTGGCCCTGCGCCGCGCGCTCGCCCGCAGCCGCATGCTCTCCTCCGACGTGTCCGCTGGCTTCGATCCGGGCTACGCCGGCAAGTTCGAGACCAAGAACGCCGCCTTTATGGGTCGCGGCCTGTGCTTTAACAAGTACACGGGCAGCCGCGGCAAGGGTGGCTCCAACGACGCCGACGCCGAGTACATGGCGCTCATCCGCGACATCATGGACGAAGCGGGCGTAGACTTCCAGACCTGCGAGCTCGGTCGCGTCAACGCGGGCGGCGGCGGCACCATCGCCTACATCATGGCCAAGTACGGCATGAACGTCATCGACTCCGGTGTTGCCGTCCTGTCCATGCACGCCCTGTGGGAGGTCGCCAACAAGGCCGATATCTACGAGGCCTACCGCGGCTACAAGGCCTTCCTCGAGCGCGCCTAACCAACCCTTCATCAGTTGCGGTGAAATACGGACTAAACTGGCCCATAACCGGCCAAAACAGACCGTATTCCACCGCAACTTCCTTTTTGGCAGAGGAGAGTCCATGCTGCAGGTCATCATTTCGCCCGCCAAGCAAATGCGCGCGGCCAGGGATGCTTTTGAAGTCCTGGGCATTCCACCTTTTGCGCACGAGACGGCTCGCCTCCACCGCGCACTGCTAGATATCGAGCGGAATGAAGGCAGCGGCGGTCTACAGGCGCTATGGAACGTGAGTGACAAACTGCTGGGGCCTTGCCTCAACACCCTGCATGAGTTCGGGCCCATCTTGGGAAACGGCGATCTCGACAATCCCGCACTCGCCCGTCACCTCTCCCCTGCCGTCATGTCCTATCACGGCATTCAATACCAGAGCATGGCGCCCGAGGTGATGGATTCCGCGCAGCTCGCATGGCTGCAAGACCATCTGTGGATCCTCTCGGGCCTTTACGGATGCGCACGCCCCTTTCATGCCGTTGAACCGTATCGGCTGGAAATGGGCGCGAAGCTCGCCGTTGACGATGCCCGAGACCTCTACGCGTTTTGGAGCGACAAGCTCGCGCAGGTTATCGCCCCGGCAGGCTCAAACACCACGATCGTCAACCTCGCCAGCGTAGAGTATGCCAAAGCCGTTCTGCCCCATCTCGCGGGCGACGCCACGGCCGTCACATGCCTTTTTGGCGAGGGTATCCGCAACGGGAAGCCCATCCAACGGTCGACCGCCAGCAAAAAGGCGCGCGGCTCCATGGTGCGGTGGATGGCAGAAAACGAGCTCGAGGATGCAAGCGGACTTACCGCATTCAACATCGGCTATCGTCACATCCCCGAGCTTTCAGACGAAAACACCCTGGTTTTCATGAACGCGCAGGCACAATAGGCCCGCCGTTTCCAACCCCCCCCCGTTACTCCGCCAAGCCATCGGCCTTTACAATCTCGCTCGTCGAGCCATCTTGGTAGGTAATCTTGACATGCTCCACCTCGGACACCTTGACGCCCGACGGGGGCTCCAGGCGCCATTCCGTCAGGGCGATATCCATCGTCGTGGGCACATCCCCTTGATCTTTGAGCTCGACCAACAGCGTCTTAAGCGACGCATCGAAGGTCACGCGCTCGATCTCTTCACCAGGAATGGAACCACCGCTCAGCTGCAGCTGGACAAATCCATCGCGCGGATACCAATAGTCGCCCGGCGCGGCAATGGTATTGCCGCCAGAGACCTTCATCGTCATAATCGGTAGGCTATCATCAGCCTCGAACTCCCATGCAACGCCGCCGCTACCACCAAACGTCCAGATACAAAAGGCAATCACCAGCACGGCAAGCACCGCAAAACCAATCGCGACAAGGCCATGGTGCGCGCGGCTTTCCTCGGCCGATACATCCCATTGCGTCTCTCGATACAGATGCTTGTCTTCCATGTTCGCCTCCCCACAGGCACGCTCGTTGGCCCAATCGTACCCATTCAGGCTATACTTGAGCCCATGACATAACGGGGAGCTTGCAGGACAAGACGGCAGGCTGAGACTGGGCGCGCCCGCCCTGACCCGCAAACCTGATATGGGTAATGCCAACGAAGGGAGCCGTGCCAATGAGCACACAGACCGAGCCCAAGCTCGTCACGCAAATCGACTTCGCCCGTGCCGGGCAGATTACGCCGCAGATGAAGGAGGTTGCCGAGCGCGAGCATCGCGACCCCGAGTACATCCGCGAGCGCGTGGCCGACGGCCGCATCGCCATCCCCGCCAACATCGTGCATATCAAAAAGGGCATGCGCGCCTTTGGTGTCGGCGAGGGCCTGTCCACCAAGGTCAACGTCAACCTAGGCATCTCGGGCGATAAGGCCGATGCCGCCGAGGAGTGGAAGAAGGTTAAGATCGCCGAGGACTTTGGCGCCGACGCCATCATGGACCTCTCCAACTCGGGCAAGACGCGCCAGTTCCGCCAGCAGCTCATCGACGAGACGCCGCTCATGGTGGGCACCGTCCCCATGTACGACGCCATCGGCTACATGGAAAAGCCGCTGGTCAAGCTTACCAAGGATGACCTGTTCGAGGTCGTGCGCGCGCACGCCGAGGACGGCGTGGACTTTATGACCATCCACTGCGGCATCAACAAGTCGGTCACCAAGACCTTTAAGGAGACCGGCCGTCTCATGAACATCGTCAGCCGCGGCGGCTCGCTGCTGTTTGGCTGGATGGAGGTCACCGGCAACGAAAACCCCTTCTACGAGTACTTTGACGAGCTGCTCGAGATTTGCCACGAGTACGACGTGACGATTTCTCTCGGCGACTCCTGCCGCCCGGGCTGCCTCTACGACTCCAACGATGCCACCGAGACCGCTGAGATGATCGAGCTGGGCAAGCTGTGCAAGCGCGCTTGGGCCGCCGGCGTCCAGGTCATGGTCGAGGGCCCGGGTCACATGGCGCTCGACGAGATCGCCGCCAATATGAAACTGCAGAAGCGCCTGTGCCACAACGCCCCGTTCTATGTGCTCGGGCCGCTGGTGACCGATATCGGCGTGGGCTACGACCACATCACCGCCGCCATCGGTGGCGCCATCTCCGCGAGCTCCGGCGCCGACTTCCTGTGCTACGTGACGCCCGCCGAGCACCTGTGCCTGCCCGACGCCAAGGACGTGCTCGATGGCCTCATGGCCACCAAGATCGCCGCGCACGCCGCCGATATCGCCAAGAAGGTGCCGCACGCTCGCGACATGGACGACAAGATGGGCCAGGCACGCCGCAAGCTCGACTGGGATGCCATGTGGAAGTGTGCTCTCGACCCGGTCACCGGCAAGAAACGCTACGAAGAATCCCCCGCCGCCACCGAGGGCACCTGCACCATGTGCGGCAAGATGTGCGCCGTCCGCACCGTTAACAAGGTGTTCGAAGGCACGACGATTGACCTCGGCATGGAGGACTAACTCGTCACCGGAGCCGCAATCGGTAACATGGTGTTCGTCAATTGTTGACGTGCGAACATTTGCTTACATTTGCGTAAAGATTGCATCGCCCGCCCGGGTTCGACATAGAGTCGGCCCGGGCATCTTTATAATGCTGGTTTAAAGACCCATTTGATTCCGACCGAACAAGGGAGCGAACATGGATCGTAGTAAGGTACCTGCCGTCCTGTCCATCGCGGGATCCGATTCCAGCGGCGGCGCCGGCATTCAGGCCGACATCAAGACCATCACGGCGCACCGCCTGTATGCCGAGACGGCCATCACCGCCATCACCGCACAAAACACGCTCGGTGTCACCGCCGTGCAGAATATCTCCCCTGATATCGTCGCTGCGCAGATCGACGCCGTATTTGACGATATCCGCCCCAGCGCCGTCAAGATCGGCATGGTTTCCTCTGCCGAGATTATCGAGGTTATCGCCGACCGCCTGAGCGCCTGGAACGCGACAAACGTGGTTGTCGACCCCGTCATGGTAGCTACCTCGGGCGCACGGCTGATTGCCGAAGATGCCGCCGAGGCGCTCACCCGCCGCCTGTTCCCACTAGCAACCGTCATCACGCCCAATATTCCCGAGGCCATGGCCCTGCTCGACTACGAGGTCGACTCCGAGCGCACACAGCAAAATGCTGCCATGCTCCTCACCCGCCGCTTTGGTTGCGCATCCCTCGTTAAAGGTGGGCATCTTGTCAACGAGGCCAACGATGTATTGGCCGAACCCGCGCCACTCGATGACGAGGGCAACCATCTGGGCGATCCGCTCACCACGTGGTTCCGTCACAAGCGTATCGAGACCAACAACACGCACGGCACCGGCTGCACGCTCTCGTCCGCCATCGCCTGCGCGCTGGCCCAGGGCATGGATCTTGCCGACGCCGTCAACGCCGGCAAGGCCTACCTAACCGGCGCTCTCGCCGCCGGCTTTGACATGGGCAAAGGCTCTGGCCCCGTCAACCACATGTGGCAGTATTAAGATTTGCAGCCCAAAACCGCCGCAAAGGGGACAGGCACCTTTGCGGTGGCTCCCACAAACATCTCGATCTGTAACAGTTAGAGCCCATTTTTCAGCCCACCTGTTATAGATCGAGACATTCAAATTCCACTGAGAAGATAGTCTTGATCTGTAACAGTAACCTCGGCTAAATCGACCCTAGATGTTACAGATCGAGACAAACCAACGAAACAAGCCACCACAAGGGTACCTTTGTGGTGGCTTGGGGCCGTGCTACTCACCGAGCATCTCTTGGAGCTTGGCCGCCACGGCGTGGCCCAGGCTCTCGTGGCCCTCGGGCATCAAGTGCAGATAGTCGATATCCCCCGGCTCGGCAAAATCGGCGGCATTCATAAAGTCGCAGCCGAGCTGCTCGGCCACCCACGCGTAGTACTCGGCAAAATGCTCCGATGCCTCCACGGCATGCTCGCCAAACTCGGTCATATACACATCGGCAATCTGCGGCTTAATCTTGATGGGAGCCACCAGCAGAATGCGCGGGCAGGGCGCGGCATCAGTCCACGGAAACACGCGGACCGTGCGAACGAGCGCCATGGCACCGTCAGCGATATCGGTGGCCGTCACGTTAAAAGCGGTCTTGCAGTCGTTTGTGCCTAGCATAATCACAATGGCATCCAGCGGCTTATGCGACTCCAGCAGCATCGGCAGCGCGCGAATGCCGTTGAGGTTGGTGTCCAGATGGTACATATCGTCGCGCACCGTCGTGCGGCCGTTCAGGCCCTCCTCGATCACATGCCAGCCCTCGCCCAGATCGCGCTGGGCCACGCCGCACCAGCGCACATCTTGCGCATAGCGCACCGCGGTGCCGTCGCGCATACCCGCCGGATCGTAACCATACGTGTTGCTGTCGCCAAAGCACAGAACGTTTTTCATCTTGAGCTCCTCACTCAGTAAAAAGCCAACAGGAGCAGTTCCTCCCGCCGGCTTGGCATGTCACATCGCGCGCGTCGCCCTACAGGTACTTGCGCCAGTCGTCGTCATCCTCTTCGTCCTCGGCAGCGGCCTGAGCCTGCTCGGCGGCACGGGCGGCTGCGGCGCGGGCGGCAACCTGAGCATAGGACTCCTCGTTGCGCTCGGGGAAGTTTGCCAACACGTGCTCGAACTTTGCGAAGTCCTCGTCCCAGCGCGTAGAGGGCACGGCAAAGAAGACTTGCTTGACCTTGAAGTCGCCCGATGCGAGCTCCTTGCGGAAGAGCTCGGCCACGGCCTCGGCATCAAAGCCGTTGTTGTCGCAGCCCCATGCGCCCAGCACGAGCTTCTCGCGACCCAACTCGTCGCAGATGGCGAGCACGAAGCGGATGCGGTCGTGCAGGGCATCCAGCAGAGCATCGTCGCTCACACGGTACTCCTGGCGGGCACGCTTGACGTTGGGTGCTGCGGCAACGATCACATCGGCATATGCGTGCACGTGGTTGCGGTCGAAGCGCACGGCAGGCACCACCAGCGCACGATTGCGGTAAAGCTCGCAGTTGATGTTGCGGCGACGGTTCTCGCCGTACCACTTACGCTGCTTATCGAGAACGTTGTACAGATACGAATCGGCGCAGAGCGTCGCCTCCTGACCCAGATAACCCTGAATATAGCCACCGCCCGGGTTGGTGAACGAGGCAAAGGCGAGCACGGCCATGTCGCAGAACTGCGCATAGCCACGACCGTTGTCCAAGATGGCCTGCGTGGCGGAGGCATCGAGCACGGTGACCTCGGGCAGAACCGGAGCGGGCTCCTCAGCAGGCGCGGACTCAGCTTCGGCGATTTCCTCGGCAGGCTCCTCGACGGGCTCGGGCGCTGCCTCGACCTCGGCAGTCTCCGCGTCCTCGACGCCCTCGGCAACCGGCTCTTCGGCGGCCACAGCAGTCTGAACCTTGGCCTTCATCGCCGCGACAAAGCCGGCGGGCATGCCGTCAAGCTCGCGAACACCAGCAAGCGAACGCTCGATATCCTTGGCGCACGCTTCGGACACAGTCGTCACATGGCGCTCGGCGGCCTTGGCACGGGCCTCGCGCTTGGGATTGGGCTGACCCGCTCGGTTGGACCTGCGGTTACGGTTCCTGTTGTCGACGTCTGCCATAAGTGGTCACCTTTCCTGTCGCTGCCGCTATCGGCTTTTTCTCATCCATGATACCCCGCCGCGTACAAAAAAGACGGCCCCGAAGGACCGCCTTTCGCATCGATTTACACATACGGCAAGCACCGCTGCAATTTGGCACTAGTCGCGACGACCGAGGATGTTCAGGATGCGCAGGAACACGTTGATAATGTCCACGAACAGATTGGACGCCATGAGCACCGCATTGGGCAGCGTGGGCGGCACCGTCGTGGCAACATAGGTGTCGTAGCCAATAAAGCCGGCGAACACCACGATCACGATCAGGTCAGTGATGGTCTGCGAGACGCCCATAAACATCAGCACGATCTCAACCAGAATAGTGGCGAGCAGAATGCCAAAGCCGATGCCATATACGCGCTGGAAAAACTTGGGGAACGTCACGCCCAAGGCGCCAAAGACAAAGGTGATGGCGGCCGTGGCGATAAAGGCAGTGTTGATGGTGGGCAGGTCGTAGTTGGCAAGGCCAAACGACGCGGTCAGGCCAAAGGTACTCGCAAAGATTACGTAGCCCACAAGGGACAGACCCACGGACTGCTTGCCCGCAGCAGCCGACATCATGACCATGCCGACGATGGTTAAAATAAACGAGCCAAAGACCAGTGGCAGGGCGGCGCCGCTCATCATCATGCGGGCAAACGCCATGGTACTCGTAAAGTAGGCGCCGGCACCCATGGCGCAAAAGCCTAGGAAGATGAGGGCGGACATGGCAAGGTTGTACGCACGCGGCGACATCTCCTTAGCGCGGCTTGCACCGGTCTCGATGGGACCGTTCTGGTAGCCCTGGATATCGTTCATACTTCGTCCTTTCAAATAGCGCCGCGAAAGGCGGCGCGGCAGATGACAAGATTCCTGCCATTGTACCCGAACGCCATGCACTCTTACTTACGGCGCTCACCCTCGAGCGTGCGGTCGAACGCCCACACCCACCAACGCATCACGTGCGTCTGCGAGCCATCCGGCCGTTCGCGCGCCTGGTCCTCCAGATACAGCTCGGTCGCATGTCCGCCAAAACGAACCTTATAGGTTGCCGTACGGATGCCATGGACCGTCAGGCCAAAGCCTGTGGACGAGACGATCTCGTCAATCGTAAAACAGCGTCCGTCGACCCAGCAGACGGTGACCGGCACAACTTGTCCGCCCGCGAGGATGCGGGCCACAACGTCCACATACTGCTTGTGCACGCGCCGAGTTTTGCCATCTGTCTGTCGATATTCCATGCCATCTATTATCGAACGCATGTTTGCATATTGTAAAGCGAACAGACTGTGGTTTTGGAGTGTCGGGGCGCACGCGCATGTCCTCATGATGTGTTAGCAAAAAGAACACCCGCGGTCAACAGGGCTAATACTCAATTTTAGTGCTAAAAAATTCACTTCTCCCATCAGAACTCGGTAAAGAAACCCGCAGGAGGTGATACGATTTATCATGTTTTTGTAACGTGTCTGCAAACTTCGAGAAAGCCCTTACATGGACGTAACGTTCTCAACCTTCCTCGGCCAACTTGTGTCGAACCCAGTCCTTGCCGTCACCGTAATCCTTGCGCTCGGCGCCATCTTCGTCAACGGATGGACCGACGCGCCCAACGCCATCGCGACCTGCGTCACCACGCGTTGCATGCCCGCCCGCGCCGCCATCCTCATGAGTGCCGCGTTCAACTTCTTGGGCGTGCTCATCATGACGCACTTTAACGCGAGCGTCGCCAACACCATTTCACATATCGTCGACTTTGGCGGAAACAGCACCATGGCACTCGCCTGCCTGTGCGCCGCGCTCTTCTCCATCGTCGTCTACGGTGCCACGGCATCGCGTTTTGGCATCCCCACTTCGCAGAGCCACAGCCTTATCGCCGGCCTCACCGGAGCTGCCATCGCCCTCGGCGGTGCCGGCAGCGTCAACGTCCACGAGTGGATGAAGGTCATCTACGGCCTGGCGCTCTCCATCGGCCTGGGCTTTGTCATGGGCTGGATCCTGTGCAAACTCGTCTCGATTCTTTTTGCCGCCGCCAACAGGCGACGCGCCAACGTCTTCTTTAAATACGCTCAGATCGCGAGCGCTGCGGCCATGAGCTTTATGCACGGCGCGCAGGATGGACAGAAATTCATCGGCGTGCTCTTTTTAGGTGTCGCCTTCGCCAACGGCCAGACGAGCGTCGGCGATGCCGGCATCCCCATCTGGATCATGCTGCTGTGCTCGGCCACCATGGGTATCGGCACCAGCGTGGGCGGCGAGCGTATCATCAAGTCCGTCGGCCAGAGTATGGTTAAGCTCGAGAAGTATCAGGGCTTCTCCGCCGACCTCGCGGGCGCCGCAAACCTGCTGCTCGCCACGCTCACCGGCATCCCCGTGTCCTCTACCCACATCAAGACCTGCGCCATCATGGGCGTCGGTGCCGTGAAGCGCCTCTCGGCCATCAACTTCGGCGTGGTCAAGGACATGATGTTCACCTGGTTCTTCACCTTCCCCGCCTGCGGACTCATCAGCTTTGTCATGGCCAAGCTGTTCATGATGTTCCTCTAGTCAAACCGAGCGCCCATCCGGACCGTAATACTTCGCCCACCCATCTTCGCCTCGAAAGGACCCACTCATGGCAAAGAAACCCGATTCGTTCTACTTTGACAACTACGTCGCCTGCGCCGACCTCGCCGTTCAGGCTGCCGAGCTGCTTGCCCAGATCTTTGAAAATTTCGACCCCGCGCAGATCCACGACATGCTCGATAAGATGCACTCGATTGAGCATGCAGCCGACAAGAAGCACCACGAGCTCGAAGACGCCCTGCTCACCGCCTTTATCACCCCGCTTGAGCGCGAGGACCTCGACCTGATGAGCTGCTCGCTCGACACCGTGCTCGACCGTATCGAGGGCGTCGTGCAGCGCGTCTACTTCACCAACATCCAGAGCATCCATCCCGACGCCATCGTCATCGCCCACAAGGTGACCGACGCCTGCCGCGCCATGAAGGACCTGATGGTCGAGCTGCCCAACTACCGCAAGTCCAAGACCCTGCGCGAGCTGGTCATCCAGATCAACACCATCGAGTCCGAGGCCGACGAGCTCTATATCAACGCCATGCGCAACCTGCACGTCAACGGCAAGGATCCGCTCGAGGTCATCGCCTGGCGTGACGTCTACGCCTTCCTGGAGTACTGTGCCGACTGCTGCGAGAATGTGGCTGATGTTGTGGATTCGATTGTGATGAAGAACAGTTAATTGGGGGGTACGTGTCCCGGCGGCGAAGGGCCGGCCACGGTTTGCTTTCTCACTCCGGCTGCTTTGCAGAGTCGTTCGAAAGTAAACCGTGGCCGGCCCTTCGCCTTACGTATCACCATTGGGAACTTTGGCTGATAGTTGTAGCGCAATGGAGGTTTGGCTGAAGGGACCTTTGGTACTCGTTCGGACACTTTGGCCCTTGATGAGCGTTTGGCTGATTGCTGCTTTGGGTACTCTTTGGGTTACTTTTGGTTTGTTTGATTTTTAATTTTAGGAGGGCTTGTATGTCTTATTTGGATCTGGCTCGGGGTCGTTATTCTTGTCGCGAGTTTGAGGATCGTTCTGTTGAGCAGGCTGTGGTGGATGCCATTGTTGAGGCTGGGCGTATTGCTCCTTCTGCTTGTAATAATCATCCAAGCCGTGTGATGGTGCTGGATACGCCTGAGCTTCTGGAGAAGGCTGCTGCTTGTCAGCCTCGGTTTGCTCGTGATGGGTCCATCTTTGGGGCTCCGCTTGTCTTCCTTATTTGCAGCGTTACCGATGATGCTTGGGTGCGTCCGTATGACCAGATGAATTCCAGTGAAATCGATACGTCCATCGTGTGCGACCAGATGATGATGGAGGCCACCGAGCAGGGCCTGGGAACGTGCTGGGTATGCCATTTTAAGCCCGAGGTGGCACAGGAGCAGTTCGACCTGCCCAAGGGCGTCTATCCCTATCACATGCTCGTCTGTGGCTATCCTGCCGACCACATCGCCGATCCCGAGCATCGCGAGGCCCGTACCATTCCCCTCCCCGACTTCCTCATCAAGTAGTTTTTTGGGACATGCAATAAAAAAGGACCCGCAACTTGCGGGTCCTTTTTTATTGACTGATTGTAGTCCGGCGTTAGTCCAGGTCGTCAGCGGCGAAGTTGTCGATCGGGGCAAAGGGATCGGCCACGGGGACAACCGGATCGGCGACGGGCAGGGGCTCGGCGGGAACAGTCACCGCAGGAGAAGCGGCAGAACCGACCGGCGTGGAGGCCATGAGGTCGGCAGGGAAGGAGTTCTGGGCATCGTCCATAAAGTGCTGGATGAGCTTGAGGTACTCGGCCTTGAACTCCTCGCGGGAAGCCTTGAGACGATCGATTTCCTCGAGCTCGGCCTGCTTCTCGGTCAGAGCCTGGCGGATAACCTCGCGGGCCTTAGCGTCAGCCTCGTTGCGGATACGCTCAGCGTTCTCGTTGGCATCGTTGACGATGGTCTCAGCGGTCTGCTGGGCGGCAATCAGGGCGGCGGAAATCTGGCGCTCCTGAGCGGAGAAGTCAGGGGCGGGAGCAGCCACGGGGGCGGCAGGAACGGCCTGGGCGGTGGCATCCTGAGCTTGGGCAAGCTGAGCCTGCGCATCGGCAAGCTGCTGCTCGGTAGCAGTCAGACGACCCTTAAGGTCGACGATCTTAGCGAGCATAGCGTCAACCTCGGAGGACAGCGTCTCCAAGAAGACGTCGACCTCGGCAGGATCGTAGCCACGCTTGGCCTCAGAGAAAGTCTGGGCCTGGATGTCTGCAGGGGTAATAGCCATAACAAGTCTCCTTTTTCATCGCCTCGGCGCTACACGCCCGACGTAAGTTACTAAGTCAGTTCTATACGAGTATACCTATAAGAAGCTGCAGAACCAGCCTCTGCACCAACTGCAACGCAATAATCGCAACGACCGGCGAAAAATCGATACCGCCCATCGGCGGAACGAAACGACGGAACAGGTTGAGCCACGGACCGCACACGCTATCAAGCACCGCGGCAATATCCTGAAGCAAACCACCCTGCTTCATGGGAATCCACGTCATAAAGCAGTAGACGACAATGAGCGTGGAATAGAAGTTGAACAGCGTGTTGACCAGCTGGACGATAGTGTAGATGTTGATGGGAATCTCCTCGTCTTGTCTTTACTTAAGGTAGCCGTCGGCACGAAGCTTCTTGAGATCGGAATCTTTAACCTCGCAGCCGGCGGGCAGCACCATGAACACGCGGTCGCCCACCTCCTTGACCGTGGCACCCAGACCGCAGGCAAAGCCGTAAGAGAAGTCCAAGACGCGCTTAGCAACTTCGGTGCGTACGCCCACAAAAATCAGCGCGACAGGCTGCTTGGTGCGAACGCGGCGCACTACGGTCTCCACGTCGTCATAGCTCTCGGGGCGCAGGACATAGGCCGGCAGCTGCGGTGTGGCGTTGATGATATTGCTCGCATAGGCCGAGGCATCGCTCGGTGCAGGCGCGGGCGCAGCGGCGGCACGGGCGCGGGTGTTCTCGGCGTAGCTCGACGGCGTGTCATAGGCACCAGGACGATAACCGCTCGCAACGCTGTCCTGCGAGCGCGAAGGCGGGTTATACGTCGTGGCATGGCGGGAGTCATCGCCGACCAGCTGACCGGAGCGCGTATACACGGCAACCGACTCAGCTTCACCACGGCGCGTCTGACCAAGAAGGCCGTTGCTCGGCTCGTCTTGGGTGTAGAAACCCTCGCCCGAAGCACCGCTGTAGCCGTTGCCCTGATAACCATCGTCATAGCCGTCATCGTAGCCGTAGTCGTCGTCCTGGCCATAACCCTGGTCGTAACCCTGCTGGCCGCCCAGGTGCATCTTATTTTTAATCTCGTCAAGGAAGCCCATGGTTGTGTCCTCTCGCGGTTTAGTGCAGGCGCCCCGATAATCAGTGCGCACTTCAGAGCCTTATTTTACTGCAAACTCCGGGCTAAATACTACCCTGCCCAGGCGAACGAGCGTAGAGCCCTCCTCAAGGGCAGGCTCAAAGTCCTCGCTCATGCCGCAGGAAAGCTCAGGCAGGTTCAAATCGGGATGCGCCGCCTCCAGCTCATCCCTCAGCTCACGAAGCCCCGCAAAGGTGCGGCGTGCCACATCCTTATTCCCCCGGGGCGCCATAGTCATAAGCCCCTGCACGCAAATTCCCTCGAGCTCCGCAAGCTCACCCGCGGCGGCGCGAATCTCATCGGGCGAAAAGCCTCCCTTCGACTCCTCACCACTCACATTGACCTCAATGAGCACGCGCTGGGGGCCGGCGAGCTCGCCTGTCTCAATCTTGCGGACAGCACGGCTCGAGATCGCCTGTGCCAGATGCAGCGAACCCACCGAGTGAATCAGCTCGGCTGAGCCCAGCACCGCATTGATCTTATTGGTCTGCAGGTTGCCGATCATATCGAAGCGCACCTCGGGCAGCTCCGGATGCTCCGCCAGACCCGTAAGCTTGCGAACCAGCTCCTGCGGGCGGTTCTCGGCAAAATGGCGATACCCCGCCTGGATGGCAGCAACAGTCTCATCGACACCAACGGTCTTGGACACGGCAATGAGGCGCGCAGCGTCGTGGGGGCGGCCCGCATGATCGAGCGCCGCATAAAAACGTTCCAGAATCTGCTCGCGGCGAGCGCGCATCAAGTCCAAATAGTTATCCATTGCTAATCGCCTCCGCTGACAGCCAAACAAGTAGTCCCATGCTAGCGCAAGAGCGCGGCCCTGCATGTGCAAGGCCGCGCTCACTTAGGTATTTACAATCTTTCGACGAACGGGGCTACTTACTCCTCGTCGTCCTCGCCATCGTCCTCGTCCTCAAGATGATCGAGCAGGTAGCGAAGACCCTCGCTGACCTCGTTAACGGGCACCTTGGCAACGTAGCGCGCGTCGACGGCGGGCCTCATGATAACACCCTCGCCCGAAGGCACGCGCATGCTCTCGAGCTCATCCTCGTCCACACGGGCAATATCGCCGGCGTTCATACGCTGACCAGTCAACAGGAAGGTCAGACGGCAAGCGGCATCGATGGAAATCGAAGCGATGCGATCGAGGTAGCGCGAAACCATGATGGCGCGGCGCAGGTCGTCATAGTTGCTATCGTCGTCCATAAAGTCGCCCGTATCCATACGGTTAAAGGTGCGGAAGAACTTCTCGTAGGCGGCGTGCACCGGCTCGTCCTCGACGGCCAGGTTGCAGATGATGGACATGTCATTGGTGACGAGCGCAGAAAGCGAAGAGCCCAGCACCTGGTAGACGGCCTCAGCCTCGGCCTCGACCGTGCCGACAAGCTCCTTGGGCAGCGAGATGTCGGCCTTGATCATATGACGCGTGGCACGGCAGATCTGACGGACCTTATCGGTCATGCGCTGCAGGTTAAAGTCGACGTAGATGATCGTCTGAAGCAGGCGGAAGTCGGAGGCGACCGGTGACTGCGTGGCGATCAGGTTGTAGCAGACGGCCTCCAGGTTGGCGCAGCGCGCGTCAATCGAAAGCGTGCGCTTCTTGGTCTTGGTGGCGAGCTTGCGGTCGTCGGTCACATAGGCCTTCACGGCATCGTGGAGGGCCAGATCGACGGCCTCGTAGATGCTCAGCATCTCGTGACGGACCTCGACGAGCTGACGGGAAAACAGTTTGCGCATGGTTCACTCCAATCAGTTGGGTGCGGTCATGCCGCCCGCACAGTGAATACGCACCGGACCAGGTCCGATCGGTTTGGGACTAGTCGCACCGATCAGCCAAAGCGGCCGGTGATATAGTCTTCCGTCCGCGAATCCACCGGGCTGGTGAAGATCGCGTCGGTTTGACCATACTCGATGAGCGTGGCGGGCTCGCCGGCAACTTCCTGCAAGAAGAATGCGGTGTAGTCGCTGATACGAGCTGCCTGCTGCATTGAATGCGTGACGATGATGATCGTCATCTCGGGCGCCAGCTCGGCCATCAGATCCTCGACCTTAGAGACGGACGTGGGGTCGATGGCGGAGCAGGGCTCGTCCATCAGGAGGACATCGGGTTGCACCGCAAGCACGCGCGCGATGCACAGACGCTGCTGCTGACCGCCCGAGAGCGCCAAACCATCCTTGTTGAGCTGATTGGATACCTCTTTCCAGAGGTTGGCGCGCTTGAGCGATTCTTCCACGATGTCATCGAGGTCGCTTTTGCTAGTCACGCCCTGCAGACGAGGGCCAAAGGCGACATTCTCGTAGATGGATTTGGGAAACGGGTTGGGCTGCTGAAAGATCATGCCCACGCGACGACGGAGATCGACCGGGTCGACGCCCTCGGCATAGATATCATTGCCGTCGAGCGTCATGGTGCCCTCAACGCGCGTACCCTCGATCAGATCATTCATGCGGTTGATGCAGCGCAAAAACGTCGACTTGCCGCAGCCCGAAGGGCCAATGAAGGAGGTGATGGCGTTTTTGGCGATGTTGAGGTCAAGCCCCGTCAGCGCATGAAAGTCACCGTACCAAAAGTTGAAATCCTTGGCCGTAATGGCCGCTTGCTCCAGCGTGGGAGCGGACTGATAAACGGACATGGGACTCCTTAACTAGCGACGCTTGCGCGACAGGAAGCGCGCAAACAGGTTGAAGGCCAGAATGATCACCATCAGCAAGAGCGCGGTGCCGTAGGCTGCGTTCATGTTGATGCCGTCGTTTGCAAGCAGGTACAGGTGAACCGTCATGGGGCGGCCGGAATCGAGCGGCGTGATGGGCAGGTTGATGGCCTGGCCCATCGTATAGAGCACGACGGCGGTCTCGCCGATGGCGCGGCCGATGGCAAGCACGATGCCCGTGGCAATACGGCCAAAGGCAGAAGGAAGCACGATCTTGGAGACGACCTGCCACTTGGTGGCGCCCAGGCCGTACGCGCCCCAACGGATATAGCGCGGAACGGCGCGAATGGCCTCTTCGGTGGTGCGCATGACGATGGGAAGCATCAAGAGCGCGAGTGCCAGAGCGGCCGAGACCATCGAAAGGCCCAGACCCATGGCCTCGACAAACAAGGCGTAGCCAAACAGGCCCATAACGATAGAGGGCACCGAGGCCAAAGCGTCAGCAGCGTAGCGAATGAGCTCGACGACCTTGCCCTGCTTGGCGTACTCGGCCAGATAGACGGCTGCCAGCACAGCAATCGGCGTGCAGATAAGCATGGCGAGCGCCGTCACATAGACGGTCGAGACGATCGTGGGCCAAATTCCACCCTCGGCGTTGACGCCCTGGGGCCAACCGAAGATAAAGTCGAGCGAGATATGCGGCAGGCCGTTAATGACCACGTAGGCGATGATAGCGACCAGCACCAACGTGGTGACGTATGCCGCGGCACGGAACACGCCAAGCATGATCTTGTTGGACAGGTCCTTGTTGATGCGACCCTTCTTGCCGTGGGAAAGGGCACGCTTGATGCGCTCGCGCGACGAGGTCGTATCGACCGTCGTGTCAACGGAATCGGACATAGCCTACCCCCTCTTCTTCTTGGAAATCAGACGGACAACGCCCACCAGCGTGGCGGAGATGATAAACAGGACCACGCCCATGCCGAACAGCGCCGAGCGGTGCAGACCCGAGGAATAGCTCATGTCGAGCGCGATCTGGCTCGTGAGCGTCGAGATGGGGCTCGCAATGCTGTCGGGAATAACCGGGGCGTTACCCACGACCATGAGCACGGCCATGGTCTCGCCGATGGCACGGCCCATACCCAGCACGATGGCATCCACGATACCCAGCTTGGCGGCAGGTAGCACGACCTTATAGATGGTCTGCCACTTGGTGGCGCCCATGGCATACGATGCCTCGCGAATGCCCATGGGAATGGAATTGAGGGCATCGATGGTGAGCGTGGTGATGGTAGGGACGATCATGATGGCAAGCACGAACCACGCCGTCAGCGCACCAAAACCAAGACCACCGGTCACCTGCGCGATAAACGGACGGATGATGATCATGCCAAAGAAGCCATAGATGATAGAAGGGATGCCGGCCAACAGGTCAACGGCAGGGCTGATGAGTTTGCGCACGCGCTTGCCGGCGATCTCGACCAGATACACGGCCGTGCCCACGCCCAGGGGCACACCCATGGCGAGCGCACCGACGGTCACCAGACCCGAGCCGGCAAGCAGCGACACGATGCCGTAGTGGCCCTCAGAGGGCGCCCACGTAAAGCTAAAGAAGTCCGCCAGACCGATGTCGGTAAAGACGGGCAGCGCCGAGTACGTGGTAAAGACAAAAATCAGGATGACGGTAACAACCGCCAAGAACGCGCAGGCAAAGAAGATCCACTGCAGCGCCTTCTCCTTGATATAGGTGCTGCGCGATACGAGCGCCAGCTCGCGCTTCTTGGGCGCCTGAGCATTCTGTTCAGTCTGGGAGTTTTCCTGTGCTTCCATGCTACTCACTCCCCTTCTCGTCGTTGGTGACGGGAATAAAGCCCGCCTCGCGAATCTGCTTGTCCATCTTTTCGGACGTCACGTAGTCGATGTAATCCTGCGCCTGCTGCGAAGGCGCACCCTTCACAAAGAAGTAAAGGTCGCGCGAGATGGGATAGCCGCCACTCGCGACCGTCTTCTCGGACGCCTCAACATGATTGACCGAGACGGCCTTGACCGAGGTCTTGGCGTTGAGGCTATCGACGAAGCCCAGTGAAATGTAGCCGATAGCCCCGCGCGAACGAGATACCACGTCGCGCACCTGGCCCGTGCCCGAAAGAACGGCCGAGCGGCGATCGAACGGGGTGCTGTCCATCACGATGGTGCGGAAGGCCTCACGCGTGCCGGACGCCTCGTCTCGGTTGATGACCTGGATCTTCAGGTCCTCTCCGCCGACTTCCTTCCAGTTGGTGATCTTACCGGCGTAAATATCGCGGAGCTGCTCGGTCGAGAGGTTATCGACGGGGTTATCGTCGTTCACGATGACAGCGATACCGTCGTGGGCAATGACGATGGGAGTCAGGCCCAGATCCTGTTCGTCGACATTGAGTCCACGGGAGGAGCTGGCGATATCGGCCGTGCCAGCGCTGACGGCTTCGATGCCAGCGGAAGAGCCCAAACCGGAAACGAGCACGTCGATGCCGGTCTCCTCCTTAAAGCCCTCTGCCGCAATCTCGGCGATAGGAAGGCAGGTCGTGGAGCCGGCCACGGTAATGGAAGAGGTAGAAGATCCCGAAGAACAGGCGCACAGCGTAAGCGTAAGCACAGCGGCGCTCAGGACCGATACGATCTTTCTCATAGCATCACGCCGATCGCAGCATGGCGCCCACAGGTGCCGTCCTCGTTACGGTAGGAATAAAAGCGGTCGTTCTGACGCACAGTCGAAAGCTGGGTATCCACGATATTATCCGCGTCCACACCGATATCTACCAGCGCCTCACGAATGGCGGCAGATAGATCGAGCATGCGAGAAGCACCCGCATCGATGCACGAAAACTCGGCGGCAAAGCGGTCCATGAGTTCCTGAGATACCTCATATTCGTCAGCCAAGATATGGGGGCCGATATAGGCGGAAACGTCGCTCGCATCGCAGCCGGCAGCATCGCAAAGCGCCTGGCACGCCTTGGCAGAAATACGTGTAATCGTGCCCTTCCAACCGGAGTGCACCACGGCAAATCCGCCGGGGGCCACCAGCACCACGGGAACGCAGTCGGCAAAGCAGAGCAGCACGGGCACGTCATGGGCCGTACAGACGATGGCATCGCAGCCCTCGGCAATCTGCTCGCGAACAGCCTCAAGATCGTCGGCGCCGTTCGAAGTCACCGTAACGATATGGTCACCATGTACCTGATTGGGCACGAGCAGATTATGCTCGCACTCAGTGGCGCCCATAGCTTCGAGCGCTCGACGACGATTCTCTTGAACAGCAAAGGGGTCATCGCCTACATGCGAGCCCAGGTTGAGCGAGGAGTACGCGTCTTCAGAAACGCCACCGGTGCGCTCGGTAAAGGCAAAGCGGACATCGGATGTCGCGCCCTCCACCAACGTAACTCCATCATGGTCGACACGCGAAACGTTGTCCGCACGTGCTGCCATACTAAAGCCTCCTAATAACACAAGTACCGCGGCGTCGCCGCGCAGTCCGCGTTTATACGGCTGTCATACTTCCTTAAAAGGATACCCGCAGCGGTAGGGACCAAACGTAAAGGGAACGTAAGGAGATTGGAGGCTTTCGTTTACAAACGAGAAACAAAACGGGGTGCATCCAAATGGACACACCCCGTGCAGGTCGTTGAGAAAAACGAACTAGAAGCTACCGCGCTTCAGGAAGTCGGGAAGCTCGAACTGGTCGTTGCCAAAGTTGGGCAGCTCGGTACCACCGACGTTGCGGGTCGGAGCGGCCTGAGCCGGGCTGGCAGCCGGAGCGGTGCGCTGCGGCTCAGCGGAGGCAGCGGCCTTGCTCTGAGACTGCTGAGCAGCAAAGAGCTCGTCCTGACGGTTGACGTTGGAATCGGAGAAGCCCGTAGCGATGACGGTGATACGCACCTGATCGCCCAGGGACTCGTCGACAACGGTACCGAAGATGATGTTCGCCTCGGGGTCGACGGCGTTGGCGACAACGTCGGCGGCGTCGCTGATCTCCTGGATGCCCAGGTCCTTGGAACCAGCGATGGAGAGCAGCACGCGCGTGGCACCATCGATGGAGCTCTCGAGCAGCGGGCTGGAGATGGCCTGCTGGGCAGCGTCGACGGCACGAGTATCCCCAGAAGAGGTACCGATACCCATCATGGCGGTACCGGCCTGCTTCATGATGGTCTTAACATCGGCGAAGTCCAAGTTGATGATACCGGGGACGGTGATGAGGTCGGTAATGCCCTGGGTGCCCTGGGAAAGGACGCCATCGGCAATCGCGAAGGCCTCGAGCATGGTGGTCTTCTTCTCGGCGATGTCGAGCAGCTTATCGTTAGGGATGACGATCATGGTGTCGACGCAATCGGAGAGGGTCTTGATGCCCTCCTCGGCGCTCTTCTTGCGCTTGCGGCCCTCGAAGGTGAAGGGCTTGGTCACGACGGCGACGGTCAGTGCGCCGACCTCGTTCATCGCGATATCGGCAACGATGGGAGCAGCGCCGGTACCGGTGCCACCGCCCTCACCGCAGGTGATAAACACCATGTCGGCGCCAGCGAGCGCCTCGGCAATGTCGTCGCGGGACTCATCGGCAGCCTTGCGGCCAACCTCGGGGTTGGCGCCGGCGCCCAGGCCGCGGGTAAGGTCGGTGCCGATGTGCACCTTGATATCGGCATCAGAGATCGCGAGTGCCTGAGCATCGGTGTTGATGGCAACAAACTCGACGCCGCGGATGCCCTCTTCGATCATTCGATTGACCGCGTTGGTACCGCCGCCGCCGACGCCGACCACCTTAATGACGGCAAGGTAGTTGTTGATCTCTGTCTCGTGCATGTCGGTCCTCCGAACAAAGGTTATAGCCATAGCATGGGTCGACCCCTGCGCACATTAACCTTCAGGTTGAAAGTAAATGCAAAGGTAAACCGTATTATGTTTGCACATTATGAACGTATCAGTCAAATAATTGACCGTGAAAACCAAACAAACCAGATAAACGGCTTGGTATGGCCCCTCAACAAAGCATCAACCAGCGCTACGAGGTCGGAGCATTCCTAAATGTGTAGTTGCCCGGAGAGCGCACATTGATATACGTTACGCCCTCTACCTGCGAAAGCAGCTTGGTGACTACGCGTTCCTTCTTGGCGATATCGTCCGAATCGCCCAGCGACACCTCAATGCCGTTATTGAGGTTTGCCGAGATGGCTTCGACCGAAGGCGTGGAAATATCCTTGACTTGTCCCAAGAACTCGCTCGAAAAACCACGCACATAATCCAGGCCGGCCTTAACGGCTTTGGAGTTCACCGCCTGGCCGGAAACCGGAGCGACATCCGCCGAGACATCAGTCAACAACACCGCGCCATAATGCTTGGCGAGCGCCAGCGCGGCATCGATTCCGGTCAAGGTATTTGAGCCCTGCGCTGTCGTGATGACGTTGCCCTGGTCGTCCACTTCGACCGACGTCGACAGCGGGGCGATCCAAGTGTCATCATCTCCGATAGCCCAGGCAAGGTCGTCGGAGCTGATATACGCAATGGCGATAACCTTACGCTCCGTCGGCGTGATGATAAGCGTATGGGGAAACTGGCGCTGGACATCCACGCCCGAAACCCACGGGTTCTGCTTGAGGTCCTCGGTGATCTGATCGGGGTCGACGTTAAACAGCGACGTGCCCTCGGGCAAATCGATCAGTTGAATGGCATCGTGCTTGGTCACATGCTCGCTGCCCTGAATCTGAATGTCGGTAGCGGCAAACAATCCAGAGTTGATCACTACGATGGCAATGATGACGAGCACGGCCAAGGCGGCAAGAACGCCGCCCACGATTTTGCCTTTGCCCTTAACGACAGGAACGGCGTCGGTCGTCTTATTAACCATGGTCCCCAGTGAAGTCAGCGGGTTGACGCCTTTTTTACTCGAAGGTTTCTTAGCGGCAGCCGGCACTGACGTCAGCGAACGCGGCTTCGATGCACCCAGCGTGTGGCCCGGGCGCGGCGCTTTGGCCCCCATCGAGGTTTTAGACGTTGCCACGGGACGAGCAGACTTGGTGCCCATGACAGGCCTTGGCGTCACCGAGGGACGCGAGGTCTTTTTTGCGGCAGGACGGTTGCCGAGCTGCGAGCCGACAACCGGACGCTTGGCAGGTCGCACATGTCCGGAGGGCTTCGAAGGCGTGACGGCCTTACGCTGAGGTTTGGCAGGTGCGCCGGAACGCCCTCCGGCGCGGCGGAAGGTGGGTTTCGATGCTCTAGAAGCCGAGGAATTTAACTTCCGGTCTGAGCTCGATGCCATACGCCTCCCTCACCTTTCCGTGCACATGTCTGATAACCGCGGCCACATCATCGGCCGAAGCGGTTCCGTTATTAACGATAAAATTAGCGTGCACGGGCGAAACTTCCGCGCCGCCGACCGAAAAACCCTTTAATCCACAATCCTCGATGAGCTTGCCCACGCTCGCATCGGGTGGATTGCGAAAGACCGATCCGCAAGATGCGCGCCCCATGGGCTGCGTGCGCTTTCGCCGGGTCAGATACCGCTCCATGCGCTCACGGATATCGGCTTTAGGAGCCGGTTGTAGCTTAAGAACGCACTCGAGGATAATCTCATTGCGAGGAAGGCTGCATTCGCGGTAGCCCCAGGTTATCTCGGACCCCGCATAGTGCTTAATGCCGGAGGAGGGGTCGAACGTTACGACATCCTCAACGAGCGAACCGATCCACTCGGTACGTGTGCCGGCATTCATAGATATGGCGCCGCCGACCGAACCGGGAATACCGACGGCAAACTCAAGGCCCGAGAGGCTGCGAGACAGGGCGTCGTTGACCAAGCGCGCGAACATCACGCCCGCGCCAACGGTCAGCGTACAGCCGTCCTCGGCAACAACCGTGCGCTGGAACTCACGCCCCAATGAAATGACGGCGCCGCGATAGCCGGCATCGGCAACCAAAAGATTGGATCCCTTGCCGATAATCACCCACGGCACCTGTTCGCGGTCGAGCACCGCCACGGCGCGGCGGAGGGCATGATAGCTATGGCACGTCACAAAGAGGTCGGCCTTGCCGCCGATACGATAGCTCGTATGGCGCGCAAGGCGCTCGTCCTCAATCACATCCGTGTCGATCATGCCCGAAAGCGCCATGACGGCATTAAACAGACCCATGGAGCTTAAGCGTCTTTCTTGGCAGTCAGATAATCGATGAACTCGGGACCGACCGTCGTGACATCACCGGCGCCCATGGTAAGCAGCAGGTCGCCCTCGCCCACCATCTGCTCGAGCTCCTGGTTGAGCTCAAGACGGCTGGAGCAGTACACGACTTCCTTGCCGGGATGCTTGGCACGAACGGTATCGGCGAGCATCTTTGAGGTAACGCCGGGGATGGGCATCTCGCCGGCCGAGAAAACGTCGATCAGCAGCAGTTTGTCGGCATTGGCAAAGGCATCGGCGAAATCGTCGCACAGGGCCTGCAGGCGCGAATAGCGGTGCGGCTGGAACACGACGTCGACGTGCTTGTAACCCAGGGACGAGGCGGCGGCAAGCGTCGCCTTGATCTCGGTGGGATGATGGCCGTAGTCGTCGACCACGGTGATGCCGTCGATATCGCCCACATGGGTAAAGCGACGGCGAACGCCCTCAAAGCTCGACAGCGCCTTGGCGGCAGCATCGATGTCGAGGCCCAGGACGTGGGCGACGGTCAAAACTGCCGTGGCGTTGAGCATGTTGTGGCGACCGGGGTTGCTCTTGATCTCCACAGCGTGCTCGGTGCCGTCCTCAAAGCGGACAACAAAGTCGCTCTGGATGCCCTTGACATCCGGATGCACGCAGACGATGTCGTTGGTCTCGGCAAAGCCATAGGAAAGCACGCGGCGACCCGTCGACTTGGCGAGCTCGACCAGATGCGGATCCTCGCCGCAGACGATGACGGTGCCGTCCTCGCCCACCAGGCTCATGAATTTGGCGAAAGTTGCTTCGATCTCCTCGATGCCCGAGTAGTGATCGAGATGGTCGGCCTCGACATTAGTCACGATGACCACGTTGGGGTTCAGGAACAGGAAAGAGCTGTCGGACTCGTCGGCCTCGGCGACAAAGTAATCACCCGAGCCGTTTTTACCGTTGGTGTCATAGCCCTCGACGATGCCGCCGATCAAGAAGCTGGGGTCCAGGCCCATGCGATCGAGCATGGTGGCGCACATCGAAGACGTCGTGGTCTTGCCGTGCGTGCCGGCGACGGCGACGGTGGTATAGCCGTGGCCCAGGGCCGAGAGCATCTTGGCGCGGGGCCAGACGGGAATACCCAGCTCGCGGGCGCGAACAAGCTCGGGGTTAGACTCGGGAATAGCGGTAGAGACCACGACCACGTCGGGCTTGACCTCGTCGATCGTCGCAGCCTCGTGACCAACGTGAACCTTCACGCCGGCACGCGTAAGCTGGCGAATGTAGCGCGAAGTCTTAAGGTCGGAACCGGTAACGGCATAGCCGCGCTCGTGCAAAACGAGGGCGATGCCGCTCATGCCGGCGCCACCGATACCGATAAAGTGGGCGCTCTTAAACTCGGGCGCGGAGGTTGCAGTCTGGGAATCAGCCATGTGCTCGTGTACTCCTTGCGTAAACACTGCCTGTAACCCGTTAACTGTACCGCACCTACCGCATCAGCGCGAGGGCGACCGACGATATCCCGTCTAACTAACGCAAACCCTCTACCGCATCGGCCAGAAGAGCGGCGGCCCTATCCTGAGCCAGACCACGCGCCGCCTGACGCATGGCGTCGCGCGCCGCCGCGTCATCGACCAGGTGCAGCAGCTCATCGGCAAAGGCAGAACCGTCGATATCGGCATCGGCGCAGAGCACGCCGGCCCCGGCGTCGACCAGATAACGGGCATTGGTGGTTTGATGGTCGGCCGTCGCATGCGGATACGGCACGAGCACCGAGGGCACGGCGAGCGCAGCGATCTCGGCCACGCTCGATGCGCCCGAACGCGAGAGCACCAAATCGGCAGCAGCCAGCATATCGCCCATGTTGTCGATGTAAGGCTGGACGCGGTAACGCTTTGCCTCCTCGGGCGTCAGCGCCAAAGCGCACTCGGTGTCCCCAAAGCCATCGGCACCCGTCGAATGCAACACATAGAGGTTCTTGCGCGAAAGCAGCTCGTTTTTGAGCGAAACCACGCGCTCGTTGAGGTGCTGGGCGCCGAGTGAACCGCCAAAGACGAGCAGCAGCGTAGCGTCCTCGGGAACGCCAAGTGCCTTGCGGCCGCGAGCGCGATCGCCCTCGATCACCGAGCGACGTACGGGGTTGCCGGTCATGAGCACGTGGTCAGGGTCACCTTCGCGCTCAAAGACCGAGCGCGCTGCAGGCACCGAGATGCACACGCGGGCGGCATGGGAGTTCATCATCTTGTTGGCCAGGCCCGGAACAGAGTTCTGCTCATGCAGCAGATACGGAACGCCCGCGCCCTTGCACCACCCCAGCAGCGGAACCTCGACATAGGCGCCAAAACCGATGGCGGCATCGGGCTTGCCGACCTTTGAGAAATAACTGGCGAGCGCACGCTTGGCCTTGTTGACACGCCACAGCGAGGTCAGCGCCGTCCAAGGACGGGAGCGATCGAAGCCCGTGACCGTAATGGGCACAAAATCAAACCCAGCCTCGGGGACCAGACGACCCTCGAGCTTGCGCGACTGGCCCACGAACACAACGTGGTGGCCACGGTCACGCAGCTCTTCGGCCAAGGCAAGCGCGGGGTTGATGTGCCCTGCCGTGCCGCCGGCTGCAATAGCAACGGTCATCTTATCGGTCATGGTAGTCCCTTCGTACACGCGGTCCCTGGTCGTCGGTGCGCAAACGCGCCGACGGGTCCGAGTTCAAATCGATTCGATTATATCCGCCACCCGCATTGCGAGGAGTGGGGCGCTGCGGACGGCCTTGCGGCGCTATTCGCTGACGCGGGCGGGCTGCCGGCTCGGTCGCAGAGCCATCCAGAACGGTAAAGCCGTTACGCGAAGATCGCTCGCCGCGCACGTGGGGCACACCGGCGGTACTCTCATCCATAACGGCAAAGCTCTCGCGGCGACGGTCGTACTCATCGCGACGGGCGCTCTCATACGAAACGCGCAGGATCAGACCGGCGAGCATGAGCGACACAATAATCGACGAGCCGCCGTAGCTAATAAACGGCAGCGGCTTGCCCGTCATGGGAAACACGTTGAGGATGCCCAGTGCATTGATCAAAAACTGCACCGCGAGAATGACCGCAGAGCCAGACGCCATGAGCGCGCCCCGACGATCGGTCGCCTGCTCGGCAATGCGAAACGCCGAGTAGATCAGCATCGCAAACACCAAGAAGAACAGCACGGTTCCGACAAAACCGACTTCCTCGCCAATGATGGCCAGGATGTAGTCATTGTGCGCCTCGGGCAGATACGAGTACTTCATGGTTGAGTTGCCGATGCCACGGCCGAACAGACCGCCCGAGGCAAAGGCCATGATGGCAAGCGTGGCCTGATAGCCGTCACCATACTCGTCGGCCCAAGGGTTCAAGGCAACCTGAATGCGCACCATACGGTACGGCTCTGCAACAAGCGCAATCACGATCACGAGAATGCCGAAGATTATCACGCCGATGATAAATTTGGGGTCGAGACCCGCAAACAACGCCATGCACATGAGGGTCAACAGGATGATCAGAACGGTACCGAAATCGGGCTGGATAAAGATCAGAAAGAGCGAAATGCCCAGGTAGATGCCCATCTTGCGAAGGAATTCGTTGATGTTGCCACCGGGCGAAAAGAAGCGGTCGAGCATGATGGCCGAATACGCAATGGCAAATGGCTTTAAAAACTCGGAAGGCTGGAACTGAATGCCGGCGATGTTGAGCCAGCGCGTGGCGCCACGGCTGCCGCTGCCCACCAAGAACACCAGAAACAGTAGCCCTATCATGCCTATGAGGAAGATCCTGAGCACATCCTCCCCAAACCAGCTGTCCGGCAAAACGCGCACGATGGCAATCAGCGCCAGAACACCAACCACGGCAAACGCGGCCTGTCGACCCAGGAAAAACGTCGCCGAACCATTCTCGTGCAGCGCCTCGACCGAAGACGCCGAGTACACCATCAGCAGACCAAAGCACACCAAAGTAAACAGGCAGGCCATAAATATCAAACGGGGGCGCATGATGCGGGCGGGAACGCCGGCAATATAGCGTTCGCTAAACGACTGCCCGCCGCGACCGGAACGCGGTGTGCTGCGCCGCGAGGAAGCACGGTCCGAGTCGGGCCTCCTCATACCTTGTCGGGGGCTCTCCTCTCTCACCGGCAACCCCTATTCCATTTGCGATTTCGCTGCAGCGGCAAGCTGGGCCACATAGTCCTTAAACACGCGGCCGCGCTCCTCATAGCCCGAGAACTCATCGAACGAAGAGCACGCAGGAGAAAGTAAGATCACGTCGCCACGGCTCGACAGCGAACGGGCAACGTCCACGGCATCGCGTAGGTCATCCGCCTGGGCGATATCCACATCGCCATCGACATCGGCCTCGTCCATAGCGGCGGTGAAGCGCTCGCGCGCATCGCCAAAGCAGACGACCGAGCGCACGTTATCCATAACAACGCGCGCGAAGTCCGTAAGCGGCGTGCCCTTATCGTGGCCGCCGAGCAGCAAGATCACGTCGTCATCGGGAAATGCCGTCAGTGCCTTCTCGACCGCGTCGGTGTTGGTCGCCTTGGAATCGTTGACGTAGCGCACTCCGTCAATCTCGCCGCACGGCTCCACGCGGTGCTCGAGCGGCTGGAACGAGGCCAGACCGCGGCGGACACCATCGACATCGGCACCGACTGCCAAGGCAACCGTGGCAGCGCACAGGGCATTGATAACATTGTGATGGCCCGAGATCTTGAGTTCGGATGTAGCGATGAGCGGGGTCTCGACGCCCTTCAGGCGCACGATCATCTTGCCATCGCGCACAAAGGCGACATCCTCACCCTCTGGCTCGTCAAAGGCAACCTTGCAGATGCGACGACCCGGCGTGTAGATGTACTCATCGAACTCGTGAATGCCGGCGTCTTCGACGTCGACAACCACCAGATCGTCATCGACCATATTGTCAAACAGTTTGATCTTGGCAAGCGCATAGTTCTTATGGCTCTTATGCCAGCCCAAGTGATCGGGCGTGATGTTGAGCAGCACCGCCACGCGAGGGTGTAGCTCGGCGGTCGTAGCAATCTGGTAGCTCGAAAGCTCCGCCACAAACCACTCATTATGCGCGCGTCCATCGACCTCATTGACCGGCGGCTCGCCGATGTTACCGACGGCCACGCTGGCCTCTCCGGCTGCCTTGAGCAGATAATCGGTCAAAGACGTGGTGGTCGTCTTGCCATTGGTGCCCGTGATGGCAATCCAATTATGGGGAGACAGGCGATAGGCAAACTCAGGCTCACCCATAATTTGAGCGGCGTGCTCGCGCCCGGCCTTGAAGAAGGCCGAGAACTCCGAGATGCCCGGGCACGTCACGCACACGTCGTAAGCGCCCTCAACCTGCTCGGTACCATAGACAAACGATGCGCCGGCAGCCTCAAGCACACGCGTGGCGTCATTGGGCTCGGAGGTACCGCCGCCATAGACGGTAACGGCGCTCACACGCTCGGGATGTGCCAGCGCCCAGCGGGCGACATCGAGACCGGATTTGCCCTGACCCAAAACGAGCAGGCTAAAGACATCAGCAAGAGGCATGAAAGACCACTATCCCAACTGGAAGAACAGAGCAAGGCCAACGGCACCAAATGCCGCAGCGATAATCCAAAAACGGATGACGACCTTGGTCTCTGCCCAACCCTTCTTTTCGAAATGATGATGGATGGGCGCCATAAGGAAGACGCGCTTGTGCGTAAAGTGGAAGTAGACAACCTGAATCATGACCGACAGAGTCTCAACGATAAACAGGCCGCCGATGATGAGGGAGACGACCTCGGTGTTAGTCATGATGGACGTACAGGCAAACGCGGCGCCCAGAGCAAGCGAGCCGGTATCACCCATAAAGATGCTCGCCGGATAGCAGTTGAACCACAGAAAGCCCAAGCAGGCACCGGCACACGCGGTGCAGAAGATGGACAGGTTCACGTCTCCGTGCAAAAACGCCATGGCAGCCATGGCGAGCATGGCGATCATGGAGGTGCCGCCAGCAAGACCGTCAAGGCCATCGGTCAGGTTCACGGCATTAGAAAGACCGGCAATCATCAGCCAGCAAAAGACAATATAGAGCCACGGGAACGAATGGCCGCAGATGGTGGTCGAAAGCACGCCAAGGTCGATCGTCAACCCACCGGGAAAACGAATCTCGGGGGCGACGCCGCACCAGTTGACGGCAAGTACCGTAAAGGTGACACAGATAATGGTTAGGCCGATCATCTTGGCATGGGGCGTCAGACCGAGCGAGCGCCCATGCGTAACGGAGGTCAGGTCGTCGATCAGGCCCAGCACGCCGGTCGCCAGCGTGGCGAGCAGCACGAGTACGAGCTCGGTGGTGAGCTTGCCCATCAGCAGGCAGGTCAGCGAGATCGCGACGAGGATGACAACGCCACCCATGGTGGGCGTTCCCTGCTTAACCAAATGACGCTTGGGGCCGTCGGCACGAACCTGCTGGCCGATACCCTCGACCTTGAGCAGCTTGATCCACCACGGCATGAGCAGCAGCGCAATGGCTGCGGCGATGCCAAGCCCCAAAAAAGCCTGATACGTTGGATACGAGGGATTGCCGAACATGGGCTAGCACACACCTTCCACAAAGCGGTCGAGCTCAACAAAGCGGGAACCCTTGACCAGTACAACATCATGTTTTTCAAGCGCACCGCCCATGCGGTCGAGCACCTGCTGATAATCGGAGAACACCTGGATGCGGTCCTCGTCCATGCCCATCATGCGTGCGGCATCGGCCATAAGCTGGGCCAGCTCACCACCCACGCACGCCAGCATGTCGAGCTTCTTGGCGGCGGCATAGGCGCCCACGAGCTCATGCATGCGAGGAGCCTCATCGCCCATCTCGCCCATCTCGCCCAGGATCGCCATGCGAGACCCCGTACACGAAAGCGAGCACAGCAGATCGAGGCCAGCAGCCATAGATTCGGCACTGGCGTTATAGGAATCGTCGATGACGCGGGCACCGCTCTTGGCGCGCTTGATCTCCTGGCGGTGACCGGTGATCGTGAGGCCCCTAAAGGCAGCATCGATCTGCTCGGGCGTCACGCCCAGATGATAGGCAACCGCGGCGGCCTTAACGGCATTAGGAACGGACTGCACGCCGGGGATGGCAAGCATGGTATCGATCGTCTCACCCTGGCCAAAATCGAGCGTAAAGACCGGACGGCCCTCGTCATCAACACGAATGTCGCGGGCACGGACCTCATCATCGTCCGAGACGCCGGCCAGCATCACGTCGATACCAGCAGGCTGGGCGAACGCATCGCGAATGAACGGCGTAAAATCGTCCTCGCCGCCCAAAACCAGCAGCGGCAAATAGTCGCCGGCGGCGCACATGCCCTGTACAATCTCGGCCTTAGCGCGGGCGATGTTCTCGCGGCTGCCCAAAATGCCGATATGAGAGGTGCCGATCTTGCTCACGATGGCAAGGTTGGGATTGGCGGACTGGGACAGGCGCTCGATCTCGTGGAAATGGTTCATGCCCATCTCGAGCACCAGGACCTCGGTATCGGCCGGAGCGGAAAGCACCGTGAGCGGCATGCCGATCAGGTTATTGAAATTGCCCTTGGTGGCCCAGACACGATAGCGCTTGGCGAGCACGGCGGCGAGCACGTCCTTGGTCGTCGTCTTGCCGATGGAACCGGTAATGCCAACGACCAGGCAGCCAAGCTCCAGGCGATACGCGTGCGCCAAACGCAGCAGAAACTCCTCGGGATCATCGGTCAGCAAGATGGCACAGCCCTTGTCCTGCGCCAGCGAGACCAGCTCGGCCTCGGGCTCACGCGTCATCACGACGGCGCCGGCACCCGACTGGACGGCACGGGAAGCAAAATCATTGCCGTCGACGTTTTCACCGGGAAAGGCGACGAAAATCGTCCCTTCCTCGACCTGGCGCGAGTCGATAACGCACCCGCGGCATACCCGATCGACTTCTCCCGTCACGGTTCGGGCCCCTGTTGCGGCCGCGAGGTTGTTGACGGCGATCTCTATCATTGCAGCTCCCCTGTAAACCTAAATAATGCTATCGGCGTATTGTATCCCAGCGCCGCGCATGCGTGGTGCAGGGCATGTGAACACCCCTCATATGGGACAACAAACCACGCCCCAAAGATTGTAACCCCCTACTTCGTGTGCGGGATACCCAGCACGTCGAGCGCGTTGGCCATAATGGACTGGAACGGCACCGCAGCGGCATCTGAGCCGCTCGGCGTTCCGTCGAGCGTGATATAGCACAACACCTTGGGCGATTGTGCCGGTGCAAAGCCCATAAAGGACGACATGTAGTTCTCCTTGAGGTAGCCGCCGTTCTCGTCGGCACGTTCGGCCGTACCGGTCTTACCCGCCACGTCATAGCCGTCAACCGCGCCGCCAACGCCCGTTCCCTCCGACACGACCGTCTGCATGCACGATGTCACCTGGGATGCGGCGTCCTCCGAAATCGCGCGCTCGCCTTCGCCCCAGTCCTTCTCGTCGCCTTTGCTGGACTTATAGAAGTGCGGGGTCATCATCACGCCGCCGTTGGCGATGCCGCCCACGGCACGTGCGATCTCAATAGGCGAGACAGACAGCGCCTGTCCAAAGCTCATCGAGCCCAGCGTGGCGCCGTCATACTGGTCACGCTCCTTGACGATGCCCAGGCTCTCGCCCGGAAAATCGACACCAGAGCTGTGACCGATGCCCCACTTGTCCACATAGGCGGCAAAGTCGTCGGCACCGATCTTGCGCCCCACCAGGACAAATCCCACGTTGGACGAACGGCGCATCATCTCGCGCACATCCATGGTCATGGCGTAGTCGCGCTTGTCGGCATCGGTGACGGTATCGTCGCCCACCTTGATGCTCGCCGGCACCTCAAACGACGTACTCGACCGCACGACACCCAAGTCGAAGCCGGCGCCCGCCACGAGCGTCTTAAAGACCGAGCCGGGCTCGTAGGCGTCGGTGACCAGGCGCAGGTTCATATCCTCGGTCTTGGCGTTTTCCAAATTGGTCTGGTCGTAGGTCGGATACGAGCAGGCTGCCAAGATCTCGCCTGTCGTAGGATCGGTGACCAGCGCCGAGCCGTTCTTGGCCTTTGTCTTCTCGACAGCCTCTGCCAGGGCATCCTCGGCCGCACGCTGGATATTGACGTCGAGCGTCGTCACGATATCAACGCCGTCGACCGCAGCCACCTTTTTATAGGCACCGCCCGCGATATAGCTGCCGTCCCTCGCGCGCTCGCGTACGAGAGAACCGTTCGTGCCGGTCAGAAGCTTGTTGTATTGCTTTTCGAGACCCGTCAAGCCGTCGTTGTCTACATTCACTACACCCAGCACCTGCGATGCCAGATTGCCGTATGGATATACGCGCTTCATGGCCTGCTCAAAAAGCACGCCGGGCAGGTTCTTCTTCTCCAGCGCCGCAGCGTCGTCTTCGTCCACCTGGCGCTTGATATACACCCAGGTTCCATCGGACTCAACGAGCTTGCGGCAGGTCTTTTTATCGATTCCAGTTGCCTTGACCAGCGCCGACACCGTCTTGTCAACATCCTCGACAAGCTGGGGGTTCACGGCGATGTTGCGACATTCGACCGACGACGCCAGCACGTTACCGTTGCGGTCGTAGATGGTGCCGCGTTTGGCATAGAGAGTCTGCGCAAGCAGGCGGCGCGCATCGGCACGCTCGCGCAGTTTATCGGCTTCGACAATTTGATAGTCGGCAAGGCGAAAGATGCCCAAGCCCAAGCCAAGCCCAATGAAGCCCATGACGGCTTTGCGGCGAGGCAGAGGCGTGCCTGTGAGCCATTCGGTCGACGAACTCTTGCGCGACCTGGTGTTATGCACTTGAGGGCCGCCCGAGCCGCGAAGTCGCGACGCCGGGTCGTTGCCACGGGACTGCCCGGCGTTGTAAGATTGCCGACCCGTTCCTTGATAACCAGAACGTCCCCGCGACGAGGGACGTCCAGAACCGCGGCCCCCATCGGAACCGCGGCGATAGTCATTTGTCATACTCAGCTACCGTCTTGCTACTGAGCGGTCGCGGTCGCGTTGGCGCCCGCGGCTGCATCCTGCGAAAAGTCAAGTGTAACGCTCTCGCTGGGCTCCACCATGCCATAAGCGCCCGCAAGGTCGCGAATGCGCGTGTCGGCGCCATA
>CAKUFT010000016.1 GCA_934650095.1 uncultured Collinsella sp. | reverse complement strand
AATCTCCTCGGTTTCACATCGAAACAGTTCAAACGTAACGATATTACCATCCCACCGCCCCAGTGCAAAAAAGAGGGTCGCCAAACAGCGACCCTCCAGCGAAAGTGCACGTTATTCAGTACTGTGCGATCCTTTGAAAAAGGACTGCTGTAGAATTACATATAAGAGTCACCCGGAAGGAGCGATCGATGAAAAGTAAACGATTTGTCCTGAATGCACTTCTGGTACTAGCACTTTTAGCGCTCTTGGCCTTCTCCTGCTGGTACGCAAACCAACCAGCATTTGGCTACGTATTGTATGCAGTAATGTCCGGCGATAAGGCTTATTACACTCTACGCGCAATTGACGTTCTCTTTTTCTATGTAGCCGGCCCCTTATCAATCGCTTTGCTCGTGTTTATTGTCATTTACAACTTCAAGAAACGTTAATAGGGCCTATTTAGAATCCGAATCGTCCATGGAGCCGTCGATACCTGTTTTGGTATCGTCGTCCGAATTGGAATCATCGTCTTTGGCGAAGGGGTTTTTGAAGAAACCCGTCGCATCGGGCTGCAGGCCCGACAGCTTGATCCAGGGATTATCGAACTCGGGCTTAGGCATCGCCTGGGCCTCGGGCGCAGTCTCGTTGCCGATGAGCTCGGACTCGTAGATGAAGGTGTCGTCGCCGAGCGCGTCGTAGGCGGCGACCGGGTTGCCATCGGCATCGCGGTACGGTGTGCCCTTAAACACGGCGCCGTCATAGGCCACAAGCTGACGGCCGGTCTCATTCTCGAAGTAGTACACGAAGATGCCCTTGAGGGCCGCACAAAGCGGGATGGCAATAATCATGCCGATGGGGCCCATGAGCGCCGAGCCAATAACGAGCGCCGTGAGGCTCATGATGGGATGCACCTGCACCGAGCTCTGCATGACCTTAGGCGAAATCACGTTATCGGTGACGTTTTGCGCGACCATCGTCACGATGAGCGTCCATAACGCCAACATGGGGCTGAACATGAACCCGAGCACTGTGGCGATTGCTGCACTCACCCATGGACCGACGACCGGAACCAAATGCATGATGCCGGTAAAGATAGCCATGAGCGCCGCATACGGATGGCCGATGATCATAAAACCGATAAAGGCAAGGAAACCACCGCAGATGGACGTCACGACCATACCGCGCATGTAGCCGCCGACAGAGCGAGAAAGGATGGCGACCATAAAGCGGTACGAGGTCTCCTTCTCCTGACCGATGATGGTGCAAATCTCGTGGTGCATGCGAGGGTAGTCGCAGGCCATCCAGTACGCGAGCACCAGACCCAGGAAGATCACGAACAGCTGCGAGGCCGTATTGGTGATGAGCGGGAACACACCGCGGCCAAGCTCGGCAGCGATCTGAGACACGTACTTCGATGCCACGGTGACAAGCGACGAAAGATTATCGTCCAAATACTCCTTGAGCGGCGTGTTGTTGAGCGTCTTGGCATGCGAGATCATCTCATTGAGATCGCCGCCCGCAACACGAAGCTGCTCGGGCAGGCGGCTCAGGACTTCCATGATCTGACCAAAAAGAATCGGCGACAAGATGCAAACGACGCCGACGAGCACGGCAACGACAACAATAAGCGCGATAAGCGAACCGATGCCGCGATTCACGCCATGGTGCTCGAGCCAGTTGGTGATCGGGGACATCACAAAAGCAATGATGGAGCCGACGGCAAGAAACTCGATAACCGGTGCCAGGATGCCCATAAGGTTAAAGATGACAGCGGCGATGACAATGCAGCCGACAACAGCCCAAATGCGCAGCGTCAGAATGCGGGTGTCGCGCAGCACGCGATCGGTTTGTTGGGGGTGTTCACTCATGAACGAATCATCACTCCGTCGGGGTCGATCTTGTCCTGAATCTTCTTAAGCGTGCGGCGCAGCAGGCGCGAAACCTGGACCTGCGATATACCCAGCTTCTTGGCGATCTCGATCTGGGTCATGCCCTTTACAAAGCGCAGCTCGATAACCTCGCGCTCGCGCGGCGAGAAATCACGGATGGCTTCCTCGATCACCAAGCGGTCATCGGTAAAGTCGAGCTCATTGTCGTCGTCGGCGTAGCGATCGAGAATCGAGGGGGCATCGTCGGAATCGGACGCACCAGGAGCCTCGATGGGCACCGAGGTATAGGCCGAAGACGATTCCATAGCCTCGAGGACCTCATCGACGGTCACATCTAGATACTCAGCGACCTCCTCAACCTTGGGCGAACGCTGCAGCTCGTTGGTAAGTTTGTCAGTAGCCTGGTTGACCTTGGCCGAGAGCTCCTGCAGGCGACGCGGTACGCGCACGCTCCAGCCCTTGTCGCGGAAATGGCGTTTGATCTCGCCCAAGATAGTGGGTGTCGCAAACGTCGTGAACTCGAGTCCGCGCTCGGGGTCAAAACGGTCGATAGCCTTGAGCAAACCCAGATAGCCGACCTGCATGAGGTCGTCGAGCGGCTCGCCGCGATTCTTAAATTTGTTGGCAAGAAACCTTACCAGGTTCATATGGGACATGACGAGCTGCTCGCGGGCGTCCGGATCACCGGTCTCCTTGTAGCGACGAAACAGCTCGCGGGTTTTCTCCTTGTCCCAAGCGGTCTTGCCGCTCCGGGAACGTTCGGTCATATTAAATATCCGCCTTGAGGTCGAGGGAAAGCGTCAGGGGCGCCGCAGTCTTTTCGTAGGAGTCGCAAACGCTCGCGAGGATAAGCTCGGCATACACCGCAGCCTGGTCGTCTTCGTCGACCGTAGCCTGATCGCCAAAGGTAATAGCCATGCCAACGTGGGTCTCATCGACATCGAATTTGATGGTGATGTCGTCGCAGTCGACCGCGGTGCAACCAAAAATGAAAGCCTCCTCGGCAGCCATGCGGATGTCCTCAATGCGATCGACAGACATAGAGCACAGGGCACCAACGTTGGCTGCCGTCATGCGCACAAGGCGAGCGAGACGCGGGTCACCGGCAACGGTCAGCGTGATAGGGCAGGTTGCTTCGCTACTCATCGCAGAACTCCTCAGAGGTCTCGGCGGGCGTGTAAGTGTAATACTGGGCTGCTTTAGCGGCAGGCTTCTGTGCACCATCGTCACCCGCGGCGGCCTCGTCCCCGGCTTCGCCAATCAGGACGCGCTCGGTCGACTGCTCGGCTTCTTCGGCGGCAGCGGAAAGCTTGCGCTCGGCGTCGGCCGCGGGAGCCTTCACCTTATTAAAGAGTTTCTGCACAGCACCGGCAGCAGAGTCGGTCACGCTCGACACAGCATTGCTGGCCTCGGCCATGCTGCCCGTGACCTCGGAAATGTCGCGAACGACGGCCTCAACCTCAACGAGGTTGGACGTCAGGGCGTCAATGGCGGTCTTGCTCGACTTGAGCAGCGGCTCCACCTGGGCAAGTGCCGGAGTGAGTTCGTCAACGGCGCCATCAAGCTTTGCCACCACGGGCTGCGCCTCGGCAATCGTATTGTTGAGGTCAGTCACCGTCTTGTCGAGCGAATCGACAACGGTTCGGGTTTTGCGCAGGGTGAGCGCAAGCTCAACGATAGCCCACACGCCGGCAACGGCGAGCAGCAGCAAGGCGATTTGAATGGGACTCATACAAGCCTCCCAAAGGAATCGAAATACAGACGCTTTTCATGGTACCCCAAAGGGGGCCGAACATGCCAAGAGCAGCAACGTGGGACAAAATTATCAGCAGCTACTTCGGTGCATTCCCGCTGCGGTCGCGTTCGCTTTGCTCTACGCGCCATTCTTCCCAACCACGGCCGGCAGGCTGCCAGAACGCGCCGCGCTCCAGTCCCTCGGGCAAATAGCGCTGATCGACCCAGCCTTCGGGATAATCATGTGGATACTTATACTCACCGTATTCATCGCTGCCCGGGCGATGGCGATCGCGCAGATAACTCGGCACCTCGCGAAGCCCACTAGAGTGGATATCGGCCAGCGCCGCATCGATCGAAGCCTCGCACGCGTTGGATTTAGGCGCCAAGCACACATAGAGTGCAGCCTGAGCTAGGTTAATTCGGCACTCGGGATAGCCAATGACCTCGGCAGACTTAAACGCGGCTTGCGCTACCAAAAGTGCCTGCGGATCGGCATTGCCAACATCCTCAGAAGCCTGAATCATAATGCGGCGGGCGATAAACTTAGGATCCTCCCCCGCGTCGATCATGCGCGCGAGCCAATAGATCGTGGCATCGGGGTCGCTGCCGCGCATAGACTTAATAAACGCACTGATAATGTCGTAGTGCATGTCGCCGTTTTTGTCATACGAAAAACCGCGACGCGGATTGGCAATCTTCACGTCATCCACGGTGATAAGATAGCGCTCCCCTGCCGCCGGAGCCGGCGTCCCCTCGGTATCGGGACGCGTGACGGCAATCTCGCTCGCCAGCTCGAGCGTCGTCAGGGCCGAGCGTGCATCGCCCGCAGCCAGCGTACAGATGGTCTTAACCGTATCCTCATCGGCCGAGAACTTGCCGTTCAAACCCTGCGGCGCCTCGAGCGCACGCTCGATGAGCGTGGCGATATCCTCGTCCTTCAGGTGATCAAGCTCTACCACGCGCCCACGCGACAACAGTGCGGAGTTGACCTCGAAGTACGGGTTCTCGGTCGTGGCGCCGATCATAATGACGGTACGGTTTTCAACCGCATGCAAAAGCGCATCCTGCTGCGACTTCGAAAAACGGTGAATCTCGTCGATAAATAGAATGGTGCGACGGTCGTACGTATTCAGTCGCGTCTTGGCCTCGTCAATCACGCGACGCAGGTCTTTCACGGTACCCGTGACGGCGCTGACCTCAACAAACTCGCTCTTGGTATGGTTGGCGATGATATGCGCCAGCGTCGTCTTGCCCGTACCGGCAGGCCCGTACAGGATCACGCTCGATAGCACATCATGTTCAATCGCAGCACGCAGCCACGAACCCTTGCCCACAGCCTTTTGCTGGCCTACGTACTCGTCGAGCGAATTGGGACGCATGCGCACCGCGAGCGGCGCATTTTTAAAGGAACGCTCGCGCGTCGAGGCAGAAAAAAGGTCGTCCATAGCCATCCCATGCATCAATCAAAAGCTTTGGTTGTCAATAGTATACCGAAAAGATACGAACTACCGTTCGTTAATATAGGTACGATGCGGAAACTCCAGACCAGGGAATAGCTTGCTCGTCAGCTCGCAGAAATAGCCATCCGTCATGCTCGCTATGTAATCCACCACCGCTTGATCCTTGTCGTCCTGCCAGTCATAGATGCGATCGTAGTAGGAAAGCTGCTGCTCTATGCGCGAAATATGATGCTTAAATATGTAAGAGGACTCGTCGTCTTTATTTAGATCCTGCAGGCAACGATCGTAGAGCTTTTCGAATGCCTCGCGCAGCTCCGACTCGGAATCGCCCTCGATACCGCCCTTGCTGTAGATCTTCTCGTAGTTCTCGCGCTTGGCCCGGCGGATCTCCTCAAACAGGTCCTCGCTCATCTCGATACGCGGTTTGCCGTAGCTATGCTCAACGATATCGATGGAAGCGTGCGTGAGGATCCAGCTGTTATAGGCGCCGCCCCGCCCATCATCAAAAGCGTCGAGAGACAGCAGGCCGGCCGCAATGGCGTCCTGACGATCGCGACCGACGTAGGCAAGGATATCCGAGATACGCACCACGCAGCCCTCGAGCGTCATGGGACGCAGGTGCTCAATCGCGCTATAGCCTGTGGCAATGCATTCCTCAACGGTTCGGTCGAACTGGTCAAAGGAACCCATGTCCGAAAGCTCAAAAACACGCTGTTCGTACTCGCCGTTGTGGCATAGCACGCCATCGAGTGTCTGAAGCGACACGTTGCGGCCATACAGGGCGTCGAGCACGCGGACCGACTGCACGTTATGAAAAAAATAGCGACCCGTGCGCTCGTGGTAGATATCGTTGAGGAATCGCTCACCGGCATGGCCAAAGGGCGTGTGGCCCAAGTCGTGGCCCAGGCCAATCGCCTCGATCAGATCGCAGTTGAGCCCCAGGGCGCGGCCGATGTCGCGCGCAATGCGCGAGACAAGCTGTACATGCAAACCACGGCGCGACAGGTCATCGTTGCTACGAAAGCTAAATACCTGCGTTTTGCCTGCATAACGCGTGTACGCCGGAAGATGAAGAATCTTTTCGGTATCGCGCATAAATGCCGGACGCATAAGCGTGCTTTTGTCGGCAGCGCGATCAATACGACGAATGACCTGGTCGTCGTTGCAACGATACGGGTTGACAGCACCCGAAGCACGATCGGCGGAAATGCGCTCGACAAGTTCGGGGGACAACGCCGAGGGAATACGATCCATGCGCGCCTTAATGACGGCCGTTTCTTGATTAGTTGCCATGGCATGCTCCTTAAGAAGGACGCGCAATCGGTTACAATGTGCAGCCCACGACCTCGATTATGGCAAAAATCGGCACCAAAAACGGTAGCAATGGCAGGGAGCGCGATTTTGTGATGAGGCAGATGGTAGCCAGAACCAGGAGCGCGGCGGCAAATGCCACGATGCCGCCCATGGGATCGAGCGTACAAAACGCGAAGAGCGCCTTGGCATCCCCCATGCCAATACCCGGGGCCTGACGGAGGCGCCGCCAGAGGCACTCAGTCAGCACGAGAGCAAGGTACACGATGACGGCAGGGCCTGCGTGGTCAAGCGCCGTATCCACGCCGCAATCAAGCCATACGCCCGCAAAAGCCGCTACGGCACATGCTCCGGCAAGCGCATTCGGGAACCGCCGCTCACGCGCGTCGATGATGGCGCCGGTGATGGCGCACAGCCAAAACGGGATATAGACCATCGAGCACCTCCTCGAACATCGGTCCCAAAGCAAAAACCACCACAAAGGTGCCTGTCCCCATTGTGGTGGTTTTGGTGGTGGTTATTTGGCGCCTTGCATAACCTCGTCGAGGGTTACGCTGACGGCGTGCTGCGTCGGAACCCAGTCGACCTTTAGGAACAGCGCGGCAACCGTGATGGGGATATAGCTGAACATAAAGATCGGGAAGGTAAACAGGTTGGTCACCAGGCGCCACTTTTGAGCGCAATGAATGTGCTTGTACTCAAAGATGGTCGTGAGCAGCGCCAGGATAAAGAAGGTCTGGTACATCATCACGAACGTCATGATAAGCGAGGCGGCACAAGCCTGCATCTCGACCTCAGTAGCCAAGAAACCATGCGAAAGGCCACCAACGATCAGGAACGTCGCATTGGCGAGCATCGAGATCAGCGATAGCAGCATACCCGGGGCGATGGTCATAAACATGTCGTAGGCGGCAAAGCGATGATAGCGAAACGTCGATTTGACAAGATGCTTGCCGTAGGTAAAAAAGACCTGGTAGAAGCCCTTGGTCCAACGCATGCGCTGTTTCCAGGACGCCTTAAACGTCACCGGCTGCTCGTCAAAGAACTCAGCCGGCGCATAGCCGATGCGGATGCCGTGAATGGCGCAGAACGTGGTGAACTGGATGTCCTCGGTCAGTGTATGGAACTGCCAGCCGTGCATGCCCTCGATAACACTGGCGGAGATGAGGTAGCCCGAGCCCGAGACGGCACAAGACGTCTTGCAGATGTTGCGCGCGTTGTTGAGGAAGCGTGCCTCGCGCAGATACCAGGTGGCATTAGCCGCCGAGATCCAAGAGCTGCCGAAGTTCTTGGAGTTACGATAGCTCGTGACCACATGGAAGCCCTGGTCAAAGGCATCGTTCATCTTGGAGACGTAATCGCGGGAAATAACGTTGTCGGCGTCAAAGATGAAATAGCCCTCAAAAGTATCGGGATACTCGTTGAGAATGCGATCAAAACCAAAGTCCATGACCCAGCTCTTGCCCTTACGGGCCAGGTCGTTACGCTCATAGACGACGGCGCCCGCCTCGCGCGCGAGCTGCGCCGTGTTGTCGGTGCAGGCATCGGCGACCACGAAGACCTCGATAAGCTCAGACGGATAATCCTGGTCCTTGATGGAGCGAACAAGGTTGGCGATCACGGCCTCCTCGTTATGCGCCGCGATAAAGAAGGCATAACGATGCAGCTTTTTGGCCTTAGGGGGCGCGACCTCACCACGGAGAGCACCAATGACAAAGAAGACCACCTGGTACAGAAAGCAGACCGTAAGCAGCGTAACCACAATCTGGTTGAAGATCACGATGGGTGTGTTGGTTTGTAAAAAGGCGAGCATGCAGGCTCCCAGCAACGCGTTACGTAAACAACCGTATATCTTACCGCAGGCTAACCGAGTTCAAGAAACCACCTAATACTGGCTAGACTTCGAGCAGACCGAGCTGCGGAACGATTTCGTCGCCGGCAGCGGTGCGGCCAAGCGAACGCGGGGCCAGGTCGTCAAGAACCGCAGCGAGATCCCACGGCAGCTCGTCGCGGCACTCAATGCGCTCCCCCGACACGGGATGGTCGAATGCGACGCGCCAGGAATGAAGGAATTGCCTGGTCAGACCCTGGTCGGCGCGTGCATCGCACTTGCCATAGAGTGGATCGCCCACGCAGGCGTGGTTGATGTGGCGCATATGCACGCGAATCTGATGCGTGCGGCCGGTAAACAGGTGGCACTCGACGAGCGTGTAGCCGTCGTCAAAACGCGTGGAATCGAAGCGCTCGAGGACCCTAAAGGTCGTAATGGCCTGGCGCGCGAAAGGATCGTCCGAAACCGCCATCTTGACACGGTCGCGCGTAGAACGGGCGATACCGGTGTTAATGGTGCCCTCGTCCATGGCAATGTGGCCGTGGACGAGCGTAATGTAGCGGCGGTCGAGCGTACGCGTGCGGATAAGATTCTGGAGTGCGCGCTGGGTGTCGTCGTCTTTTGCCGCGAGCATAAGGCCCGAGGTGTCACGATCCAGGCGATGTACGATGCCGGGGCGGTCCTCACCCTGCACGGTGCCCAGATGGTCGATACCACAGTGATAGACCAAGGCGTTCGCAAGGGTGCCGCTCTCGTGGCCATGAGCGGGATGGCACACCAGACCGCGCTGCTTGGAGAGCACGATGAGGTAGTCGTCCTCGTAGCGGATATCGAGGGGAATGGCCTCGGGAATCACGTCGGTGGGATCGTGCGGCTCGGGCAAATCGACCGAAATACGGTCGCCGGAGCGCACGGCATACTTTTTAGATAGGCAGGTCTCGCCGTTGACGGCAACGGCACCGCCCTCGATCAGATGCGCGCAAGCGGAGCGCGTGGGGCAGCCGTCGTTGGCGCCCAGATAGGCGTCAAGACGCTGGCCAGCGGTATCGTCGGCAACGAGAATATGGATGTCGGCCATTAGCGCTCATTCCTTTCGCGAATCTTGCGGGCACGCTCCCCACGTTGTTTAGCCTTGCGCTTAGCGCGGGCCTCGTCACGGGCGTTAAGCTCGGCGGTCGCATCGACCTCGCGGGCCGCAGGGCTCAAGAACATGTAGCCAATGAGGGCAAGCACAACGCCTACGGTGATGCCGATATCGGCCACGTTAAAGACGGGAAAGTCAATGAAGGTGGTGGCAATAAAATCGGTCACAAAGCCAAAAGCCAAACGATCGATAGCGTTGCCGATAGCACCGCCCGCGACCATCGCCATGCCCACAACCTCAAGATGAGCGAGCTGGGGTGCACGAACGAGGTACACAGCAATAGCGATAATGACCGCCAACGCCAGCACGGCAAACGCGATGCCATGCCCCTCGCCCATGCTAAAGGCGGCACCGATGTTACGCACGAAAAGGAAGTCGATCACACCGGGGATAACAGTCACATGCAGAGCATCGCCAACGACACGAACCGCAAGCTTGGTCAGCTGGTCAACAAGCAGCACAACCAGTGCCACCCCACCAGCAACACCCAACCGCCAACGCAAAGGCGGCGTCATATCCCCAGTACGACCCAAATCAATCCCCTACCCTCAGAGAACCGAATTCCGTTAAACACAAATATCCATCTTATAGTGTCCAACAATGGAAACGTCGCTCAATCGTCACCGACAGCGAAAACCCGTCAGAGCGAGCAAGGTGCCTTGAAGCAAGGCGGCATAGACCTTCTGGTCATGCCGCCGAAGCTGAAAGGCAGATTGCCGCTCTGGCGGGTTTGCAGCGTCAAGCAGTTACGCGGTTTGTAAAACCGCGTAACCTAAAGGGCGTTTGCAGCGTCGGTAGGTTTCGGCGTTCTACGAACGCCGAAACCTACAGCGCCTCGGCGCAGCGTTTACAGATATGCGCGTGGCCGTTGTACTCGCCGACGGTGGTGCGATAGTTCCAGCAACGGTCGCAGCACTCGCCCTCGGCAGCCTCGATGGCAACGGAGAGCTCCTCGCCCTGGGTCAGTTCAACAGCGGAGACGATGTAGAACTCGGCCAGGTCGACGGCCTTGTCGCCGGTCAGCAGCGCGTACATCTCGGCGGGAACGACCGCCTTGACGCGGACCTGCTGGCTCTTAGTGAAGGTGCCAGCGGAGCGGGCATCCTCAAGGGCCTTGGTCACGGCGCTACGGAGCTCGAGTGAAGCCTCGAGCACGCCCTCGAACTCATTGGCCTCGTCGACCGTAATGGGCGACTTATACCAATCGAGCAGCGCAGCGTACTTCTGGTGATCGACGCAGCCGGCAGGCGCATAGGCCATGGCCTCGTCGACCGTGTAGGACAGGATCGGCTGCAGATCGCGCATGAGCATCGAGAAGAGCTCAGCCAGCACGGTCTGGGCGCTGCGGCGCTCGAGCGAGCCGGGCTTGTCGCAATACAGACGGTCCTTCAGGGCGTCGAGGTACACGTTAGAAAGCTCGGTAACCACGAAGTCGTAAAGCGCACGGTAAGCGCGCGGGAACTCGTAGCTGGCGTAGGCATCGTCGACCTCGGCCTGGACCTGGGTCAGGCGGGCAACCATGAGCTTGTCGAGCGGCAGCAGGTCGGCAAAGGCGACGCCGTCGGTCTCGGGCTCAAACTGACCCTCGAGCTCGGAGAGCAGGAAGCGCAGCGTGTTGCGGAAACGACGGTAGGCATCGGACGTACGAGCGAGAATCTCGTGGTCGATGGACACGTCGGAGCTGGTATCGACGGAGGCAACCCACAGACGGATGATGTCGGCGCCCATCTCGTCGCAGACCTTGTTGGGGTCGATGACGTTGCCGAGCGACTTGGACATCTTGCGGCCCTGGCCATCGAGGGTGAAGCCCTGCGAGACGACGGCCTTGTACGGAGCGTGGCCGTTAGCGCCCACCGAGGTGAGCAGCGAACTCTGGAACCAACCGCGGTGCTGGTCGGAGCCCTCGAGGTACACATCCGCCGGATACTCCAGCTCGGGACGGTACTCGCAGACGGCCTTCCAGGAGACGCCGGAATCCCACCACACGTCGAGGATGTCCTTATCGGCCTTGAGGTGATGGCCACCGCACTTGGGGCAGACGCATGCCTCGCCCAGGTAGCTCTCGGGAGCGTCGGTGAACCAGGCGTCGGAGCCCTTCTCGTGGAAGAGCTTGATGACAGCGTCGAGCGTGGCGTCGTTCATGACCTTCTCGCCGCAGTCGGCGCAGGTGTAGCTGGGGATAGGCACGCCCCAGTTACGCTGGCGGCTGATGCACCAGTCGGGACGCTGCTCGACCATAGCGCCGATGCGGTTGGCGGCGTGGGCAGGATACCACTTGACGTTCTCGCGGACCTCCTTGCCAGCCTGCTCGCGCAGACCGGTCTTGTCCATCGAGACAAACCACTGATCGGTAGCACGGAAGAGCACCGGGTGCTTGCAGCGCCAGCAGTGCGGATAGCTGTGCGTGATCTTCTTCTCGAGGACCAGGGTTCCGCGCTCGCGCAGGAACTCGATGATGTGCGGGTTGGCCTCGTCGGTATCCATACCGCTGAAGGGGCCGCCGGTACCAAACTCCTCGCCGGTGTAGAACTTGCCGTCGTCATCGACCGGCATGCAGATGTCGGTGATGCCCTCCTTGAGGCAGGCGAAGTAGTCGTCGACGCCGTGGCCGGGTGAGTTGTGGACGATACCGGTACCGTCGTCGACACCGACGTAATCGGCCAGCAGCGCCACGCCCTCGACACCGTCGAAGATCGGCTGCTTGTAGTGGATGTGGTGGAAGGTCTCGGCGGGAACCACGTAGGGCTTGCCGTCGACCATGACCGGGGTGTACTCCCAGCCAAACTCCTCGCAGCACTTGGGAGCCAGATCCTCGAGCATGACCTCGGCGCGACCGTCGTGCTCGACGGCGACGTAAGCGGCGCCGGGCTTGAGGGAAACTGCCTGGTCGGAGGGGATGGTCCACGGCGTGGTCGTCCAGATGATGAAGTCGACCGGGCCGTCGAAGTTCTCGAGGCCGGCGGGCTTGGAGGTCATCTCAAAGCGCACGAAGATGGAGGGGCTCGTCTCGTCAGAGTACTCGATCTCGGCCTCGGCAAGAGCGGTGTGGCAGTGCTTGCACCAGTGAACGGGCTTGTGACCGCGATAGATCATGCCCTTGTCGAACATAGCCTTAAAGACCTCGATATCGGCGGCATCGTGCTGGTGATAGAGCGTCAGATAGGGGTTGTCCCAGTCGCCGAGCACGCCCAGGCGGCGGAAACCGGCCTTCTGCAGCTCGATGTTCTCGACAGCGAACTTGTTGCAGAGCTCGCGGATCTTAGCCGTGGAAGTCTGGTTGAACTTCTCGGTGCCGAGCTTCTCCTCGACCTTGTGCTCGATCGGCTGACCGTGGCAGTCCCAACCGGGGACATAGGGAACTTCGCAGCCCTGCATCATCCAGTAACGGTTGATCATGTCCTTGGAGATCTTGTTCATGGCGTGGCCGATGTGGATGGGGCCGTTCGCGTACGGAGGGCCGTCGTGCAGCACGAACTTCTTGTGACCCTCGTTCTTCTTCAGAACTTGCTCGTAGACCTTGTTGTCCTGCCAGTCCTTGAGTCGCTTGGGCTCGGACTTGGAAAGACCGGCACGCATGGGAAATCCGGTTTTGGGCAGATTCATCGTCTGCTTGTACTCGTTTGCCACGGTACCCCTTTCTTGTCGTGGGCGCGCACGCCCTCTGGGCACCAAAAAAGCGCCCGTCCCTGCAAGCTGGGACGAAGCGCCACCAAACGGACAGACTGCCCGTAAAAGCTCTTCGCTTAACCACCCAGCTTAGATGCCCTCGCCCGCGTCGCCGCGCGCTCGCATCCGTTACTCGGCTGGTCTGTATCGACGACCATCTCGGCGATGTCTACTAAGACGAGCCTGTTCGGCACGTCCGTTGGGACCGCAGCTCCGGGGTGATTTTCATCGGACACATGCACGGGCTCTCAGCACTCCCCGCTCTCTGTGGCATGCGGATGGCCGACTACTCGTCCCCATCAACGCTTATGCGCTGTATGGTAGCACGGTCCGCGCCAGCGAAAAACCCTCAACACTGGTTTTATACGTTCGAAATTTCTCACGGACGCAGACCTTCTCTTGGAGCAAAATACCTGAAAGCACTTTATCGAGCGAAAGAAGGTTGCTATGCGCACGATTGGAATGAGCGACTACACCGTTGGCGAGGACTGCTTTGCCGAGCTGCCCGCCGCACTGGCAGAGTACGGAGCGACGAAGGTTGCCATCATTGGCGGCAAGCGAGCCCTGGCCGCGGCGCTGCCCGGCATCGAGGCGGCACTTGAGGGCACCGATGTCGAGGTTCTGGAGACGCGCGTCTACGGCACCAACAGCACGCGCGCCAACATTGCCAAGCTCGTGAACTCCCCTGCCTGCCAGGAGGCTGACGTGCTTATCGCATGCGGAGGCGGAAAAGCGCTCGACACCGTCAAGACCGCGGCTATCGAGCTCAAGAAGATCGTCTTCACCGTCCCGACGATCTGCTCCAACTGCTCTGCCGCGACCGCCATTGCCGTCGTGTACAACGACGACGGCTCGCTCGAGGGTTATTCGTATCCCAACCGCCCAGCGCATATCTTCATCAACCCCAAGATCATCGCCGAGGCGCCGGCGGAGTACTTCTGGGCCGGTGTGGGCGACGCCCTGTCCAAGCAGCCCGAGGTCGAGTACGCCACGAGCGCCGGCAACCTGGAGCACACGGCCGGCCTTGGCCTGGCGCTTGCCCACACCTGCTCCGAGCCGCTGTTTACCTATGGCGTCCAGGGTCTTGAGGACGTGCGCGAGAACCTGTCGAGCGAGGCCGTCAAGCAAATCGCGCTCGACATCGTGGTCAACACAGGCTACGTCTCGAACCTCACGAACCAAAACGATTACTACTACAACTCGAGCGTGGCGCACGCCTTCTACAACGCCAGCTGCAGCATTCCGCGCGAGGGCTCCTACCTGCACGGCGAGGTCGTGAGCCTGGGCGTGCTCGTGCTGTTTGCCTATACGGGCGATACCGAGAACCTTGAGTGCTACGCCGCCTTTAACAAGCAGATGGGCCTGCCCGTGACGCTTGAGCAGGTCGGCCTTACCGAGGCGGACATCCCCGCCCTGTGCGAGTTCGCGCATGCCACCAACGAGTGGAAGCAGGGCAACCCGGAGCCCTTCACCGACGAGAAGTTCGCCGCCGCCATCAAGGCCGCCAACGCCTACGGACACACGCTCCTGGCCTAACCGACCAAAACCGCCACAAAGGGGACAGGCACCTTTGTGGCGGTTTTATTGCTGCAGCATACTCGGGTCGAATTCACTTGCGGGGATTACGCGGTAGCCGTGACGCAGGAGTAGATCGACGAAGACACCGTTGCCAGCCGTGAGCGTGCCGCTGAAGGACCCGTCGTAGATACGGCCCACGCCGCATGAGGGGCTGCGGTCCTGCAGTACGCACATGGCAATCTCGTCCGAACCGCCTGCCTGCTCGCACATATCGAGCGCGCGCTGGGCACCCAGGCGAAACTCGCGATCGACCGACACGCCCTCGCGGGTGCGAACCTCACCATCCACGATCTCGGACGGATCGCGCGGCGTGGGCAGACCTCCAAAAACCTCTGGGCACACGAGGAGCACCTCGGTCCCGGTTCGTTCGCAAGCCTCGACCAGCTCGCGATGATAGTTGTCGAGCCCGTTGTACTTGCAGCTCTCGCCCATCAAGCAAGCGCTCACCACGATCTTCATTTCCATCCTTTCCCAGCAAAACGCCCCATTTGAGATCATCACTCAAATGGGGCGTTCGACGCTATGCGACCAGACTTACTGTTGCTTCGGCATCAGCGGGTTCTCACGCGTGAGGAGATTCATGAACTCCTCGCCCGTGATGGTCTCCTTCTTGTACAGATAACGAGCCAGCTCATGGAGCTTGAACTTGTTCTCCTTGAGGATCTGCAGGGCGCGATCGTGCGCATCCTCGATCAACTTGGCGACAATCGCGTCCACACGCTCGGCAGTACCGGGAGCGCAGGTGAGCGACGTTTCCTGGTTGAGGTACGCGTTCTGAACGGTTCCGAGCGCCATCATGCCAAACTCGTCAGACATACCAAAGCGCGTCACCATATTGCGGGCAAGCTTGGTGGCCTGCTCGATGTCGTTGGCAGCGCCGGTCGTCATCTCACCAAAGATGAGCTCCTCGGCCGCGCGACCACCGCAGTAGACGGCGAGCTTGTCCAAGACCTCCTGGCGCGTGGTCAGGAAGCGCTCGTCCTCCTCGACCTGCATGGTGTAGCCCAGAGCACCGCTCGTGCGCGGCACGATGGTAATCTTGGTGACCGGCGCGGAGCCCTTCTGGCGGGCAGCAACGATAGCGTGACCGATCTCGTGGTAGGAAACGACCTGCTTCTCGTGGTCGGACAGCACTGTGGACTTACGCTGCTGACCGGCGATGACGACCTCCACCGACTCCTCAAAGTCGTCCTGCGTGGCGCGCTTGCGACCCTCGCGGACGGCGCGAAGGGCGCCCTCGTTGATAATGTTGGCCAGGTCGGCGCCCGAGGCACCGGGCGTGGCGCGGGCAATCGCGGTCAGATCGATCGGTGGCTCGGTCTTCACGCTCTTGGAATGAAGCTCAAGAATGTTCTTACGACCGGTCAGGTCGGGCAGCTCAACGGGAATACGGCGATCAAAACGACCGGGGCGCAGCAGGGCCGGGTCAAGGCTGTCGGGACGGTTGGTTGCGGCGAGGACAACGATACCCTTATGGTTGTCGAAGCCGTCCATCTCAGTCAGCAGCTGATTAAGCGTCTGCTCGCGCTCGTCATTACCGCTAAAGCCACCGCCATCGCGCTTCTTGCCGATGGTATCGATCTCGTCGATAAAAACGATGCACGGGGCCTTTTCCTTGGCCTGCTTAAACAGGTCACGCACCTTGGCAGCGCCGCGGCCGACGAACATCTCAACGAACTCAGAACCCGAAATGCTAAAGAACGGCACGCCCGCCTCGCCGGCAACAGCCTTGGCGAGCAGGGTCTTACCGGTGCCCGGAGGGCCAACGAGTAGGGCACCGCGCGGCAGCTTGGCGCCGATCTCCTCGTAACGCTGCGGCTTCTCCAGAAAGTCAACGACCTCCTTGAGGGACTCCTTGGCCTCTTCCTGGCCGGCGACGTCCTTAAAGGTCACGCCCACGTCCTTGGAGGCGATCACGCGCGCGCCGGACTTACCCAGTCCGCCGCCGCCAAAACCGCCGCCGCCAAAGTTCATCGACGGGCCATCATCGCCCATAGCCTTCTTCATGCGGCGGTTGAGCCACCAGCCGATGAGGAAGAAAATCGCCATGGGAAGAATGAGCGTGAGCAGGTAGTAGGTCATCAAACCCGAGTTTTTATCGGGAACAACCGACTCCAACGAAGCACCGGACTCAAGCACGCGATCGGTAAAGCCCGCATCGTTCGGCACACCGGTCGTCTTGTAGGCGATGTTCTCGTCCTCGCCCTTCTTGGTGTAATAAATCGTGTAATCGTCCGTGTTGTACTCGACCTTGTCGACGCTCTTCTTATCGAGCGCTTTGACAAACGTCGAGTAGTCGGTCTTCGTAATCTGCTGCGTGTGACCGATGTTGGGGAACAGAACGGTCGAGAGCACGAGGTAGACGACGAAGGCGATGAGCACGTAGAGGATCATATTCCGTCTACGTTTGTTGTCATCCATCTCCATCTGCTTGAACTCCATCTACTGGGGTTGATAATGCTAACTAGAATACCCAACCCGGCCGGCGATAAACCGACGCCGGGCACGAAAGGACAGAGATGGCATCACTGGAAGTCGGCAAGGTTCAAATCTATACGGGCGACGGCAAGGGCAAGACGACGGCTGCGCTGGGGCTCGCGCTGCGCGCCACGGGCTATGGACTTAACGTGCTCATGCTTCAGTTTGCCAAGAAGCTGCACTGCGCCGAACATGACGCAGCACCTCGATTGGGACTACGCATCGTACAGGCCGACCGCGACACGCCCGAAGCCTGTGCCGCACAGATCATGGAGCTGGCACGCGAGCAGATTAGCCAGGTCGACGTGCTGATCTTGGATGAGCTGGGAGAAGCCATGCGACGGGGCTTTGTGACACACGAAGATGTCGAAGCGTTGATTGCGATGAAACCGACCACCACGGAGCTCGTGTTGACCGGGCGCGGCCTGCTGCCGCTGGCGGACCTCGCCGACCTGGTCACCGAAATGCGCCCCGTCAAGCACTACTTCGACGAAGGTCTCCTAGCCCGCCAAGGCATCGAATACTAATTGATCCGTTTCCCCATCCCCCACAGGACATAAAAATAAATTGCGGTGGAATAGTTCCTGTTTCGATGCCTCTAAGCACGAATCAGGAATTATTTCACCGCGACTAAGCACGGGTACCCGATGGATGTGTTAGGCGGTGGCGCGACCTAGCCAGTTGCCGCTGTGGTGGTAGATGGTGAACATCGTTGCCGTGATGACCCAGGTTACGGGGTAGACCAACAGCAGGTGTTCGAGCGAGGGGTCGAAGGGCATGATCGCAAACACCCAGATAACTCTGAGCACGACGGTGCCGAAAATCGTAAGCACCATAGGCTGCAAGCTCACGCCGGCGCCGCGGATGGAACCCGAGGCGTTCTCGATAATCGAGAAAATCGCATAGAACGGCGCAATGAAATGGAGGATGGTCGTGGTGTACGCCGAGATCGAAGCATCGTCGACAAACAGACGAGACAGCGGACCCGAGAACACCAGCAGCACGGCAGACAAGCCACCAATGAGCATAAACGACAGTATAAGCGACGTATGGTAGCCCTTGCGCATGCGCTCGTAATTGCGCGCGCCAAAGTTCTGCGCCGAGAACGTAGTGATCGACACGCCGAGCGCCTCGGTAACCATCCAGACAATGCCATCCAGGCGGCCCGAAAGACCCCACGCCGTGGTGACATCGGCGCCAAACGAGTTGACCGACACCTGAATCAAAACGTTGGAAATCGAATACGCAGCAGACTGAAAGCCAAGCGGCAGACCACATGAGATCATACTCTTACAAATGCCAGGATCAATGCCGAGTTTGGACAGTGAAAGCCGCCACGCACCCGGTGCGTGCATCATACGAATCACGATCATCGTGGCGTTGGAGCAAATGGTCAGCGCCACCGCGATGCCACAGCCCAGAGCCTCCATATGAAGCACGGCAACGAAGATGACATCCAGCACCGCATTAACAAGGCAGCCGGAAGCGATGATCACAGCAGGCCCGCGCGTGTCGCCCACGGCGCGCAGCAATGCCGTTCCCATATTGAGCAGCAGCGCCGCAACCATGGCGGCAAAATAGCAACGGGCATAGGCCACGCCCTCGGCCAATAGTTCATGCGGCGTGTTCATCAGCACCAGCATGGGCTCAACGAACACTATGCCAAGAATCGAGAAAACGATACCGCCCACCAGCGCGAGCGTCATGGCCGTATGGACCGATCGGCTCAGGCGCTCGTCATCGTGCTGACCAAAAAACTGGCCCGTAATGACCGCACAGCCGGCACCCACACCGACGCAAAAACCAATGCAGAGCTCCGTAAGCACCATCGTGGCCTGAATGCCACCCAGCGCGAGCTTACCGCCAAACTGACCGACGATATACGTACCGATAAGCGTGTAAGCCTGCTGAAAAAACGAGCTAAAGAAGATAGGGACGCACAGCGAAAGCAGCTGCTGCCAAATAACACCCTGCGTCACATCGATAGCCGTAGATTTCTTAGCCACACGCCCTCCCCACCAGCGTACGTCGACCGACAAAATAGCAATTTAAGACCGAAGTCAATAGCAGCTTAGCACCGACCGGCGTCGACCGAAACACCCCGAGTCAGAGCCCGGTGCGAACTATCTGCCTAGTGATACAAACCCGGCTGATAGTGGTACTCATTGCTCATGTGCGGGCACAGCTGCCAAAAGGCGACGGCACTCGCCGCGGCCACGTTGAGCGAATCGACCCCGTGCGCCATCGGAATGCGCACGGCGCGGTCGCAGCCCGCGATGGTCTTGGCGCCCAAGCCGGCACCCTCGGTGCCCATAAAGATCGCGAGGCGGTCAATCTCCTGCAGCGCAGAATCGTCCAACGAAACGGAGTCGTCCGTCAGCGCCATAGCGGCACAGGAGAACCCGGCATTGTGCAGCGCAGCCAGGCCATCGTGCGGCCATACGCGCGCCTCGCTGCCAATACGCGTCCACGGCACCTGAAACACCGTGCCCATGCTCACACGAGCCGAGCGACGATACAGCGGATCGCAACACGTAGGGCTGACCAAAATACCGTCAACGTTCAATGCGGCCGCCGAACGGAAAATCGCGCCCACATTGGTATGGTCGACAATGCCCTCGAGCACGCATACGCGCACCGGGCGCTCCCCCGCCGCCTCGACGACGCCGTCGAGAAACTCATCGACCGGAATCTGTCGCGGGCGACGGAACGCCGCCAGCGCACCGCGCGTCACGTTAAAACCCGTCAACTGCTCCATGAGCTCCATGGAGGCCACGAACACAGGAACCGGACCCGCGCCCTCGCGCACAACCAGGCGCTCAAACAGCGGCATCATCTGATCGAGCCAGCGTTCGCCCAAAAGAAAGCTCACCGGCTGGTATCCGGCACGCACCGCGCGCTCAATAACCTTGGCACTCTCGGCGATAAAGATGCCCTTTTGCGGCTCCAACACGCAGCGCAGCTCGCGCTCGGTCAGTCGCACGTAGGCATCGAGCCGCTCGTCCTCGAGCGAATCAATTCGCAGAACCTCAACGGCATCAGTCATAGCAGCCAGCCCGTACCCTTCTTGACAGCACACATACAATAATCGGGGCAACGCCATGCGCCGCCCCGTCACTCATTCCAACCCGATCATACCGAAGGGATAATCGGTTTTACGCCTCGACGCGACGATATGTGACGAACTCATACCTGAGGCCCTCGTCGCCCTCGCCGGCAGCGGCAACCGCCGGCTCACCAGCATGCGCAACTTCCCACTCGGGATCGGCATTCAGGTCGGGAAAATACGTATCAACCGCATGCACGCAGTGGTTATGCGTGACCTCGGCCTCCACGCAGTACGGCAAAAACTGTCGATACACCTCGCCGCCGCCGATCACCCACGCTATGGACTCGTCAGCAACCGCAGCAAGCGCCTCGTCAACGCTATGCACCACATCGACACCCTCTGGCGCAAAGTCCTCGTCACGCGTGAGCACGATATTGCGACGATTCTTGAGCGGACGTCCACCGGGAAAACTCAGCAGCGTCTTGCGTCCCATGATGACCGGACAGCCCTTGGTACACGCCACAAAATGGCGCATGTCGGCGCGATTGGACACGACCATATCGCCCTCGCAGCCAATGCCCCAGTCGTCACACACGGCGACGATGGCAGAAAGCTTACACGTCATACCTGCCACCTATACCGCAATGGGGATGTTCTTGACCTGCGGGCCGTGCTCGTAGCCCTCGACGATCAGGTCGTCGGTCGTAAACGCGTAGAAATCGTGCACATCGGGGTTAAGCGTTACCTTGGGCGCCGCAAACTGCGGACGCTCGATAAGTTCGCGGATGATGTCGACATGGCGGTCGTAAATGTGGGCATCGGCAATCACATGCAGCAGCTCGCCGGGAATCATATCGACCGACTGCGCGACCATCATCAGCAAGATGGCGTACTGGCACACGTTCCAGTTATTCGCGGCCAAAATGTCCTGGCTGCGCTGGTTGAGAATCATGTTGAGCGTGGGCTTATCGTCCTGCGGGCGCTGCGTCACGTTATAGGTCACGCTGTAGGCGCACGGATACAGGTGCATCTCGGACAGGTCACTAAACACGTACGTGTTGGTCATGATGCGGCGACTGTACGGCGTGTTCTTAAGGTCGTACAGCACGCGATCCATCTGGTCGAAGTCGCCCTCGGCATAATGGCTCTTCTGCCCAATCTGATACCCGTAGGCCTTGCCGATGGAGCCGGTCTCGTCGGCCCATTCATCCCAAATATGGCTGTTGAGATCATGGACGTTATTGGACTTCTTTTGATAGATCCACAGGATCTCGTCCATGGCGGACTTGAGCGCCGTTCGACGCAGCGTAAGCGCGGGAAACTCCTCGCGCAGGTCGTAGCGTGCCGTAACGCCAAAGTTTTTAATGGTATAGGCAGGGGTGCCGTCTTCCCACACCGGACGGACCTTTTGGCCCTCGGTGGTGGTGCCATGGTCCAGAATATCGCGGCACATGGATACAAACTGTTGATCAGCCTTGCTCATTGACCCTCCCGTCAGTCGCCTATAAGCGATTTTTATTGTAGCCCAGGCGCGCAGTGTCGGATTGGACACTTGGGTCGGCACACGCAATGCACGGCAGCATGGCCCCATAATCGCAAACGCAGCGGCTTAGCCTTTTTCTGACATATGCCAGAAATACCTTGCGTGGTTCCTCATGCGCGCTATTCTATTGTTGACATATGTCAGGTTTGGAGTGTGTATGGCAGGAAGACGCGAAAAACTGCGCCGCGTTGGGATCATCCCCGAATATCGTGGCTTTACCCCCGATGGCCTGGCCAGCGGAGACGCGATTGACATGACGGTCGATGAGCTCGAAGTCCTGCGCCTGTGCGACCTGGAAGGCCTCAATCAGGAGGCTGTCGCCCAGCAAATGGGCATCGCCCGCGCCACCGTGGCGACCATCTGCAGCCGCGCACATCGCAAGGTGGCAAACGCGCTGGTCAACGGGCGGGCGCTCGTCATCGAGGGCGGCACTATCGCGTACTCCCCCATCACCGCAACGACGGCCGCATGGCCAGCAAAGGAGGTCGGCGCCATGAGGGTGGCAACGACGTACGACAACGGCAACATCTTTATGCACTTTGGCCGTAGCGAGCAGTTCAAGATCTACGACATCCAGAATGGCAAGGTGCTCAACGAACAGGTCGTGGGCACCGGAGGCACCGGCCACGGCGCCTTGGCGGGTCTGCTCGCCAACGGTGGCGTCGACACACTCATCTGCGGCGGCATCGGCGGCGGCGCCATCAACGCGCTCACCCAGGCCGGCATCACGGTCTATGCGGGCGCCCAGGGCAGCTGCGATGCCTGCGTCGAGGCCCTCATTGCGGGCACACTCGCGCAGACCGGCGAGGCCACCTGTGACTGCCACGGTCACGACCACGAGCACACTCATGAGCATGGCGAATCCTGCGGTTGCCACGGTCATCACGAGCACGAGGGCCACGAGGGCTGCGGCTGTCACTAGCAGCAAATACCTCGGCGCCAACACGCGCAACACACACAACAAGCCAAACTACGGCGAAGGCCGCCTGGAACACCATCCAGGCGGCCTTCGTCATATTCGACTCAATCAAGCCGTTACTTCTTGTTGCGCATCTGCGCTTCCATCTGGCGCAGCAGGTCCATATCGGACTTGGGGCTGCCCGTTCCCAGGCCGCCCATGCCGCCCAGACCTATGGCGTCCAGACCGGGGATATTGGGCATACGCATCTTCTTGCCCTTCTTACCCTTTTTGCCCTTCTTGCCGCCGGCCTGCGCCTGATTGGCCATCGTGCGCATACGGCCCATCATCTTGTTCATCTCGCCCCACTGCTTCATAAGGCTGTTGACCTCGGTGGGGGTCACGCCGGCGCCCTTGGCAATGCGGGCACGGCGCTGGCCGTTGATGATAGAGGGACGCAGGCGCTCCTCCTTGGTCATCGACATGATGATGGCCTCGTTCTTATCGAAGATGCCCTCGTCCAGGTTGCCGCCCATCTGGTTGAGCGCGCGCTGACCGCCGGGAAGCATGCCCAGGATACCCTTCATGCCGCCCATCTTCTTGACGGCCTTCATCTGGTCGAGCATGTCGTTCATGGTGAAGCCCTCGCGCAGCATACGTTCGGCAGCCTCGAGCTGCTCGGCATCGGCCGCTTCCTGGGCCTTCTCGATGATACCGACGACGTCGCCCATGCCCAGAATGCGCTTGGCCATGCGATCGGGATAGAACGGCTCGAGCGAATCGGGCTTCTCGCCCATACTCACGAACTTGATGGGCTTACCGGTCACCTGACGAACCGAAAGCGCGCCACCGCCACGGGCGTCACCGTCAAGCTTGGAGATGATCACGCCGTCAAAGTCAGTGCGCTCCGCAAAGGTCGAAACGACGTTGACGATGTCCTGGCCGGTCATGGCGTCGACGACCATCAGCACCTGGTCGGGCTTGACGGCCTTCTTGATGTCGACGGCCTCCTGCATCATCTGCTCATCGATCTGCAGACGGCCGGCGGTATCGACGATGACAACATCACGCAGGTGGTCGACGGCCTCTTGGATGGCACCCTTAGCAATGTCGACTGGGTGCGCACCATCGCCGCGGAAGACCGGCACGCCGATCTCGCCGCCGAGCGTGGCCAGCTGGTCGGCAGCGGCGGGACGGTAGACGTCGCACGCGGCGAGCAGCGGCGAGCGGCCTTGCTTCTTGAGCAGGTAGGCAAGCTTTACGGCAGCCGTAGTCTTACCGGAGCCCTGCAGGCCCACAAGCATGATGACGTTAGGGATACGGTTGCTAAAGACGAGCTTGCTCTCGGTGGAGCCGAGCATCTCGGTGAGCTCGTCGAGCACGATTTTGACGACGTTTTGCGCCGGCGACAGCGACTCCATGACCTCGGCGGTCATGCAGCGTTCCTTCGTCTTGGCGACGAACTCCTTGACGACCTTAAAGTTGACGTCGGCCTCGAGCAGCGCCATGCGAATGTCGCGCATAGCCGAAGTGATATCGGCCTCGGTCAGCTTACCCTTACCGCGCAGGCGGTCAAATGTGTCGTTGAGGCGATCGCTCAGAGAATCAAACACTAGTCACTCCTTAGTCGGACTCGCCCACCAGGGCGCGGCAGAAATCTTTGGCGTTAAACTCCTGCAGGTCATCGACCTGCTCACCCACGCCGATGCGCAGGATCGGGAGCTTGAGCTTCTCGGCCACGGCCATGGCGATACCGCCCTTTGCCGTGCCGTCGAGCTTGGTCATGATAATACCGTCCAGACCCAGTGCCTCGTTAAACTCGAGCGCCTGGTTCAGACCGTTCTGGCCGGTGGCGGCATCGATCACGAGCACGACCGAGACGGGCATGGGGCCGGCGGCCATATTGGCGGCGCGCTTACGCGTCACGTTGACCACCTTGGCGAGTTCGCGCATGAGCTCGGGGCTCGTGTGCAGGCGGCCGGCGGTGTCGATAAGCACCAGGTCGCTGCCGCGTTTATCGGCCTCGTCGAGCACGTCGTAGCAAACGCTTGCCGGATCGGAGCCGCGATCGCGCTTGATGACGGGGACGCCGGCACGCTGGCCCCACACATCAAGCTGCTCGATGGCGGCAGCGCGGAAGGTATCGGCCGAACCGATCACGACATTCTTGCCGCGGGCAGCCATGGCGCTCGCGATCTTACCGACCGTCGTGGTCTTGCCGGCACCGTTAATGCCTACAAACAGCACGCAGCTCGGCGTGTCGGAGAACGGATCGCGCTCGATGGGCACAAAGTGCTGCTCGAGCTGCTCGGCCAGGGCGCGACGGAGCTGCGGGGCGGTCTTGAGGTTCTTCTTGGCGGCCGTCTCGCGCAGGTCATCGGACACCTTGATCGCGACCTCGGCACCCATATCACCCATAACGAGGGTGTCCTCAAGGTCCTCCCAAAAGTCCTCGTCAACCTCGCCGCCAAAGTAGAAGACCTCGTTGAGTGCCTCGCGGCTGCGCTCAAGTCCGCGCGAGAGAGCGTCAAAGAATCCCATTATGCATTCACGACCTTTCCGGTTTCGCGATCGAGTTTTTGCGAGACGACGCGGCTGACGCCGTCGGCTTGCATCGAGACGCCATAGAGAACGTCAGCGTCCTCCATAGTACGGCGCTGATGCGAAATGACCAAGAGCTGCGTATCGGAACGCAGCACATCGAGGGCGCCAATGAGCTTGGACAGGTTGGCGTCATCAAGCGCTGCCTCGACCTCGTCCAGCACATAGAACGGTACCGTGCGCGTGCGGTACACGGCAAAGAGCAGGGCGAGCGCCGTCAGACTCTTCTCGCCGCCCGACATGAGCATCATCTTGGTGATGCGCTTGCCGCGCGGCTGCGCCACGACCTCGATACCCGTCTCGGCCGGATGCTCGGGATCGGTCATCTCCAGATGAGCCTGACCGCCCGGGAACAGCATGGCGAAGATATCGCGGAAGTTCGCGTCGACCTTCTCAAACGTCACCAGGAACGCCTTGCGCATCTTACGGTCAATGGCAACGGTGATCTTGGTGAGCGCCTTGCGCGCGCTCTCCAGATCGGCCAGCTGCTCCTCGATGTAGTCGGCGCGGCGCTTGAGCTGCTCGTACTCCTCCATGGCAACTTGGTTAACGGGACCAAGGTTGTTGATCTGGCGCACAAGCTGGTTGAGCTCGCGCTCGGCGGCATCGCGGTCGGTGGGCGCAGGAAGCATGAGCGCTTCCTCGAGCACCGTGGTGCCATCGGCGGTAATGGCCTTGATGGCGGCCCCTACCTGCACCTCGAGCTTGCCACGCGCGACCTTAAACTCGTTTTGCGTCGCGGCGGCGGTATCGACCCGCTCCTTAGCGCGGGCAACCTCTGCCTTAGCATCCTCGATGGTCTTCTTGAGCGAAGCGGAGTCCGCCTCCTCCAGAGAGGCCTGGTCACGCAGGCGCGCTGCCCAATCCGACGCGCGTTCCAACAGGGCCGAATAGCGTTCGTGCATGGGGTCGACGCGCAGGCGCAGCAGCTCGAGTGAGCGCGAGGCCTGGCGTGTTCCGCGGATACGGCGGTCGAAACCCTCAAGACGATGCTCCAGGTCGGGCACACGGCCCTTCAGCGAACGAAGGCGTTCGCTTGTCTGGGCTAGGCGAACCTTGGCGTCGGCGAGCTTGCCGGCAGCCTCGGAATCGTCACGGCGAACACGGTCGAGTTCGTCGTTGGCCTCGGCAATCTGAAGGCCCAGGTCGCTTGCCTGCGCTCGAGCCTCGTCCCGCGAACGGGCGAGCTCGTCCACGCGCGGGCGCGCAGCGCGAACGGCCTCGGCAGCCTGCTCACGGCGCTTGGAAATACGCACGCGCTCGACCTCGGCATTGTTGGCGCTTTGCTCCAAGCGGCCGATCTCGGAGAGCAGCGAGCGGCGCTCGCCCTCAAGACGGGCGATCTCGCCGGCGGCATCGCCCTCGGCGGCACGCGCCTCTTCGACGGCCGCATTGGCCTCGACGACTTGATCCGAAACATGCTCAAACACAGCGGCCAAATCGGGCTCAAGCCCCTCCAGCTCGCGGATACGGCGCTTGCGCTCCAAGGCACCCGACGCCTCGCCGGCATTGAGGCCCACGCGCACCAGGCCGCCGCAGGCGACGCGGGCGCCATCGGGGGTAACGTAAGTCACGCCGTCAACGACCGGCGCCGACAGCGCGGCAGCAAGATCGTCCACGACGTAATAACCGCCGAGCAGCGCCTCGAGGACGGGACCGTAGCCTGCACGCACGGACAGACGATCGACCAGGCGGGAACCGGCAGCGCCCTTAGCGGCAGCAGAGGCGCTCACGCGGCGCGCCACCAGCAGCGCCTCGCCCGAGGCCTTCTTTTGGTCCAGAGCCGCACGACCGGCGCGCTCAAGCTTGGCTGCGTCATCAAACAAAAGAGCATCGATATCGCCGGCAAGCAGCTGCTCGACCAGGCCCTCGAGCTCACGAGGGGCCTCGAGCACGTCGCCCAGACGACCCGAGACATCATCGCCCAGCGCACCCATCAGACGGCTCACCAGCGGCGAGCTGTCAGCCATGCGGGCATCGAGCTTCTTTTGGCTGGCAAGCTCCGAGCGCACCTCGGATAACTTGTTGCGTGCCTCGCTCTCGCGGGCACGCAGGTCCTTCAGGGCCGCGCGCGCCGTCTCGGTGGCTTCACGCGCATCGACCTGAGCCTGGCGCGCTTCCTCAAGAGCACCCTCAAGCTCCTCGGCGCGTTCGCGACGGCTCTCGAGCGAGGCCGTAACTTCCTCGAGCTGCTCGTCGATCTGCTCCAAGCGCGAGGCGTACATGTTGTCCTCGACCTCGGCGTTGCTCAGCGAGTCCTTCACCTTGGCGAGTTCGAGCGCCGCGTTATCGGCCCCACGCTGCACATCGCGTTGCTCACGCGTAAGCCGCGAAATCTGATTGTCGAGAGCCACGCGTCGCTCGTGGAGCTCGGCGGCGGCAGGACCGGCGGCGTCAACATCCTCCTGGGCCTGCATATGGGCGCCGGTCACTTCCTCAAGCTGGGTGCGCGCATCCTCAAGCTCCTCGACCACGCGACGGCGCTGATGCTCAGAGCTCGAGATCTGGCCGCGCATATCGGATAGGCGCGACACCATGTTATGGCCCTTTTCCTCGAGCAGGCGCATATCGGAGTTAATGCGACCGACCACGTCTTGCATATGGCGGCGCTGCTCGCCCAGATCGCCCACAAACAGGCCCTTTTCCTCAAGCATGACCTGGAGCTTCTCGAGCTCGCGTTCCTTTTCGCCCAAGCGGTACTGCGCAAGCTCAAGCTCGGCGGCGCCCTCCTTGGAGCGGCTCTCCAAGTCGTTCCACTGCGACTGCAGCGAACGAAGCTCGTCGACGGCCAGCATCTGCGTAAGTTCGTTTGCGCGCGAGGACAGCTCTTTGTACTTGCGCGCACGATCGACCTGACGCTCCAGCGGTCGCAGCTGACGGGCAATTTCCTTATTGATGTCGCGGGCACGCGTCAGGTGCTCGTCCATCGACTTAATCTTTTTGAGCGCACGCTCCTTGCGGCGCTTGTGCTTGGAGATGCCGGCGGCCTCCTCGATGAGGGCACGGCGCTCCTCGGGGCGGCTCTGCAAAATGGCATCGAGCTTGCCCTGGCTGATGATGGAATGCGTATCCTTGCCCAGGCCCGAATCGTGCAGGATGTCCTGAATGTCCATCAGGCGGCACGGACTCGAGTTGATGAGGTACTCGCTTTCGCCCGAGCGATACATGCGACGGGTGATGGCGACCTCGTCAAAATCGACGGGCAGCATATGGTCCGAGTTATCGAGCACCAGCGTGACCTCGGCGACACCCACCGGCTTGCGTGCCGACGAGCCCGAGAAGATGACGTCCTCCATGGCCTGGCCGCGCAGCTGCTTGGCGCTCTGCTCGCCCAGGACCCACAGAATCGAGTCGGAGATGTTCGATTTTCCCGAGCCGTTGGGACCGACGATGACGGTCAGGCCCGGCTCAAATGACATATGGGCGCGGTCGGCAAACGACTTGAACCCTTTGAGCGTGAGGGACTTGAGATACACGGTTCCTCGCTTAAACAGGCTTCTTGTTGAGAATCACGCCGTTGGTGGTGTAGCCCATGCGGTCGAGTGCCTCGAGCGCAGCGGCTCCCTCGGCCTCCTTCTTGGAGGAACCGGTGCCGCGGCCCTGGCGAATACCGTCGATAAGCACAACAGCGGTAAAGGTGGGCGCATGCGCGGGGCCCTCGGAGCCGACCAGCTTATACGCGGGAGGCTCGTGGCCGTCTGCCTGCACGCACTCCTGCAAGAACGACTTGGGGTTCGCGGGGTGCTCGGCACGCTCGGAGGCCAGGTGCGGCTTGAGCGTACGATGGATAAACTCCGCTGCGGCATCCCAGCCGGCATCCAGGTACAGCGCGCCCACGAGCGACTCGTAGACGTTCTCGAGCGCCGAGTGCAGGCCGCGCGCACCGGTACCGGTCTCGGAGGCACCAAAGATAATGATGTCGTCGATGCCCAGCTCATGCGACACCTCGGACAGCGTAGCGCCCGAGACAAGCGACACCTTCAGGCGCGTGAGCTTGCCCTCGTCAAACTCCGGATAGGACTCAAAGAGCGAACGGGCGACCACGGCGCCCAAAATGGAATCACCCAAGAACTCAAGACGCTCGTAGCTTGCCGAGACTGGCTGGCCTTCGACGGCCGAAGGATGCGTAAGGGCCGCGCGCAGCAGCACCTTGTCATTGAACTCGTGGCCCAGAATCTCCTGGGCGCGCGTAAGTCGTTCGGATAAAGCCAAGACCTAAGCCTCCCTGGCGTTTTCGATCGCGTCGACAGCGTCGGCGACAGAGTTGAGCGAGAGCAGGGTCTCGTCATCGATCTCGAGGTTGAACTCGTCCTCGATAGCCGTAACCAGCTGCAGGCGCTCGAGCGAATTGGCATCGAGATCGTCAAACGTGGTCTCATCGCTAATCTCGGCAACATCGACGCCCAGAACGTCAGCAGCGACCTCGGCGATCTTGTCGAAGATTTCGGAGCGGTCCATAGCGCTTCCTCTCATAGTGCATGAATACCAAAAGATTGGCGCCGCGCGGGCGGCACCAAGACACGGTTTTGATTCTACCCCACGACGCAGGCCGCGAAGCGCATAACAGCGCTCTAACTCGCTCTTACAAAACGATACCGTCCATAGAGTTGGCGACATTCTCGACCAGCCCGGCGCGCACGGCTTCAGCCGCCGCGAGCGTACCGTTTTTGACGGCCTCGACCGAGGTAGCGCCATGGCCGATCAGGACAACGCCGCGCAAGCCCAAAAGAATCGCGCCGCCCTTGGCGTCACCCGAAAGCTTGGCCTTTATCTCGCGCATCTGCTGCTTCATGAGCAGCGCGGCGATCTTGGTGCCGAACGAGGACGTAAAGGCTCCCTTGAGCTCCTGCAGCAAAAACTTGGCAGCGCCCTCGGTGGCCTTAAGGGCAATGTTTCCCGACATGCCGTCGGCAACGACAACGTCAAAATTACCCGAGGTAATATCGGTGCCCTCGCAGTTGCCCACAAAGCCGGGGACGGCAGCCTTCATAGCCGGGAAGCAGGCCTTGGTAAAGTTGGAGCCCTTCTCATCCTCGGTACCGTTACCAAGAAGACCCACGCGGGGATGCTCGATGCCCAAGACGACGCGGGCATAGGCGCTACCCATCTGGGCAAAGCGCACCATATCGTCGACCTCGACATCGGGGTTGGCACCCATATCGCACAGCACCGTCAGGCCGCCGGCGCGGTTGGGCAGTGCATTGGTGAGGCAGGGGCGCACCGGCTGCTTCTTGCCCTCGGCCTGATACCTAAAGGGCGTCACATAGGCGGTGGCGGCTGCGGTCATGGCACCAGTGGAGCCAGCGGAGAAGAACGCGTCCGCATTTCCCTTCTTGATGGCGCGGCACGACAGCACGATCGACGATTTGCGCTTGGTCATCACGGCACGAATGGGATCGTCGTCCATGGCGATAACGTCGGGAGCCTCCAGGGCTTCGACGCGCGCATGAGAGGCGGCAAAGGGGTTGACGATTTCGACGGGGCCGGCAGCCAGAACCTCGATATCAGGGTCGGCCGCAAGGGCAGCCTCAATACCATCGAGAACAACCTGGGGCTTCTCGTCTCCGCCCACAACGTCTACACAAACGCGAACGTTACTCATATACATGCTCCTTATACAAAAATGGCCGACTCATTGAGCCGGCCATTGTGGTTCCATTTGGAACGGCATCGTATCCAGAGTATACAGTTACTCGGTAACGATAACCTCGCGGTCCTTGTAGAAACCGCAGCTGGGGCACACGTGGTGCGGGAGCTTGACAGCGCCGCAACGGGGGCACGTGGACTGAGCCGCAGCCGAGATCTTCATGTTGGCGGAACGACGGGTGTGAGTGCGGATACGACCCTGCTTTTGTTTAGGTACGGGCATAGTGACCTTCCTTATGAACTATCCAGTGTGGCGATTACGCGCAAGTAGCGATACTACCACAGTTTTACTCATCAAGCTTGAGATTCTTTAATGCTGCAAATGGATTTTCCGTGGCTTCGGCCCATTCGGCCTCTGCCTGGGCAGCGCAATCGCATTGCTCGACGTTGAGATTACCACCGCAGACCGGGCAAAGACCGCGGCAATCGGGCGTGCAGAGAACCACGAACGGCGTGTCCATGACGACCGCGTCGTTGATGGGCTCACCCAGATCGACGATGCGATCCTCGCCCAGCAGCTCGTAGCCGTCCTCGTAGGCCTCGGGATCCTCGGGCTCGTTAAAGAGGTAGAACTCCTCGATCTCGCCGGCAATGTCAAACGAAGCGGGCTCCAGGCAGCGATCGCACTCGCCGGTAGCGTGCGCGCGGACCATGCCCGTGAGCAGAACACCGGTACCGGCATTGGTAAAGACCACGTCATAGTCAATACCATCCTGTAGCTGGTACTCCTTCTCGCCCACCGTGTAGGTGGTCACATCGACCTTACCGGTCAGCGGATACGAGTCTCCGGGAAACTCGAGCTGCTCGGAAAGGTCGACGGTAACACTCGGGAACTCAGCCATTACCACTGACCGTTCTGCTGGGCGGCACCCTCGTTGAGCTGCTGACGGCAACGGGTGACGGTGCCGGTCAAGCTCTTAAGGTTCTCCTCCAGGTGCGTAAAGACCTGCTCGGCGTAGTCCTCGGCGGCATAGCGCGTCTCGCGCTCGTACTGCTGGGCACGGTCGCGGATATCGTCGGCCTGCTGTTGCGCCAAGCGGACGATCTCCTGCTCACCGGCGATGGTGAGGGCCTGCTGCTGAGCGTCGGCGATGATGGAATCGGCCTGAGCGGCGGCGGAAGCCATAAGCTCCTCGCGCTCCTTGAGGATACGGCGGGACTTCTGCCACTCCTCGGGATAGCTCATGCGGATCTCGTCGAGGATGTTGAAGAACACGTCGGCGTCGATGACCTTGAACTGAGCGTTCTTGCCGAAAGGCGGCTTGGCTTCCTCGATCAGCCCTTCGAGCTCATCGACCAAGCTGACGATCCTATCGCCAGGAAAATTCTCGCCCGGCATCCGGTCTCCTTTCATAGGTAACATATCATCGTGCTAGTTTACCACATGCCACCAGGCAATAAAAAACGTCACGAAAAGCGATGTTTGAGCGCTTCGACCACATTGGGCGGCACAAACGTCGACACGTCGCTGCCAAGCGAGGCAATCTGTCGGACCACCGAGCTCGAGATATATCCGTACTGCGGCGCACTCATGACAAAGATGGACTCCAGCTCGTTGTCCAGGCGGTAGTTGAGGTCGGCCTGCTGAAGCTCGTACTCGAAGTCGGTCATGGCACGCAGGCCCTTGACCACGGCACCGGCGCCCTGCTCGCGAGCGAAGTCGACCAAAAGGCCGGTAAAGGGCAGGACCTCGACGCCTTCGATATCGCCCAGTGCCTCGCGGGCCAGCGCCACGCGCTCGTCGAGCATAAAGGTGGTGCCCACGCCGTTTTTGCCCTGCGACTCGGCGACGGCCACGATCACGCTGGGAAAGATGCGGCGTGCACGGCGAATGACGTCGATGTGGCCAAAGGTGATGGGGTCAAAGGTGCCCGGGACGATTACGCGGTTGATGGTGTCACTCATGGGCGTCCTCCGGGGATACTGCCTCGTCGTTATCGTTAGCATCAGCGCTATCGTCCTTGCTATCGCCGACCCAACGCAGCAGATCAACCGAGGTGATGCCGTAGCGCTTCTCGCGCACGGTCTCAAAGCCGGCCGGATGCGCGCCCGCGTCAGCGGCGGCATGCTCAAACAGGGCGCACGCGCCAGGGGCCAGCAGGCCCTGCTGGGCAAGGTTCTGCAGCAGTTCCTGAACCGGCTCGGCACCAAAGGCATACGGCGGATCGAGCAGGACCAAGTCGAAGGGGCCGCCCGGAACACGACCGCGCGAGGCGCTTGCCAGCATATCGCCCGTCACCACGCGCCAACGTGCACGGTCACGGCAGAGCGACTCGATATTCTTGGTAATAAGACGCGCGGCATTCCGATCGATCTCAAACGTCGTGAGCGAGCGGGCGCCACGCGAGAGCATCTCGATGCCCAAGGCGCCGGAGCCGCCAAACGCATCCAGCACGCGGACCTCGTCCAAATCGAAGTCGAATGCCGACATGACCATAGATGCGCACGCCTCGCGCACGCGATCAGTCGTGGGGCGGGTGACATCGCGACCACGGGGCTCCTCGATCTTGCGACCGCGCCATTCGCCGCCGATGATTCTCATCCTCCGCTGACCTCCTTAAAGATGTGTCGATACCGCGTGGCGACCGCGTCGCGCAGAGGGCGCGTCGCCACGGAGTCAAGGTTGCAAGCATACCGCAAGAGCTCGACTGCGTCCAAATGGGCCCATTCGATCAATTCCTCATCGGCATCGAGATCGACAAAGCGCAAGGTCACGCCGCCATGCTGACGGTAGCCCAGAATCTCACCCTCATGACGCAGGCGCAGGTCCATCTGCGCGAGCGTAAAGCCGTCTGCGGTCTTTTCGAGCGACTGGAGGCGGTCTTGCGCCGCCGATGCGCCGCCATTGCCCTTTGAGTGGGTCATGACCAGGCATGTGCCCGAGACGCTACCGCGGCCTACACGGCCACGCAGCTGATGCAGCGCCGCCAAGCCAAAGCGCTCGCCGTTCTCTATGACCATGACGGTGGCGTTGGGCACGTCAACGCCCACCTCGACCACCGTAGTCGAGACGAGCACGTCGATCTCGCCTCGCTTGAAGGCATCGATGACCCGGTCCTTCTCCCCCGCCGGCATGCGGCCATGGAGGCGCTCGATGGTAAGTCCCGGCAGCGCCAGGCGCAGGCGGTCGAGCTCGGTCGCCGTGTCATGCAGCGGCACGGGCACGGTCACGCGGCCCTCGTCGTCGCGGGCGATGCCGGGTACGTCCTCGAGCTCATCGGCCGAATCGCTCGGCTCCACAAGCGGGCAGATCACGTAGGCCTGCTGCCCCTTCTCGTGCGCCTCGCGGATGGCGCCATAGGCCAGGTCGCGGCTCGACTCGGTGAGGACACGCGTCGTCACGCCAGCGCCCGGAACGGGACGATGGCGAATGATGCTCGTATCCAGATCGCCGTAGACCGAAAGCGCCAACGTGCGCGGGATGGGCGTCGCCGTCATAACGAGCAGATCGGCACCGGGCCCTTTGGCGCGCAGGGCGTTACGCTGACCCACGCCAAAGCGGTGCTGCTCGTCGATGACGACGAGCGACAGATGATTGAAAGTCACGTCGTCCGAAAGGACCGCGTGCGTACCAAAGAGCACGTCGAGCTCACCAGACTGAAGCTGAGCATGGATCCGCTCGCGCTCGACCGCCGGAGTGGCGCCCGTCAGGAGTGCCCAGGTCATACCGGCCTGCGAAAGCAAGGGGCCGGTCTTATCGGCATATTGACGCGCCAGCACGCCCGTAGGGGCCATCACGCAGGCTTGGGTGCCGCTATCGGCGGCAACGGCCAGCGAGCAGGCGGCAACGGCAGTCTTGCCGGTGCCGACGTCGCCCAGCAGCAGGCGATTCATCACGCGACCGCCATCGTGCATGTCATGCAGGATGCCCTGAAATGCGGCCTCCTGCTCTTCGCTCAGCGAAAACGGAAGGGCCTGTTTAAGCGCGGCCAGATGCTCGCCCGCAACGTGCGCGTAGGGCACCACATCGACCAAGCCGCCGTCGTTGCGCAGGCGCAGCGCGAGTTGCAAGTAGAGGCACTCCTCGTAGGCAAGGCGCCGGCGCGCGATGTCGCGCTCAGCCATGCTCGAGGGAAAGTGGATCGAGCGCAGCGCGCGGGCGCTGCTCATGAGCCGACGCTTGACGCGCAGCGGCGCGGGAATGGGATCGAACGGATTGCCGACAACTTCGAGCGCACCGCTTACGATACGGCGCATCCATGCCTGGCTCACGCCGTCACTAACGTAGTGAACTGGCAAGATGGTGCCGGCGGCGCGCCCATCCTCGAGCTTTTCAAAGTGCGGCGAGGCCATTTGCTTAAAGCCGTAGGCAAACTCGACCTTACCCATCACTGCCAAGCGGTCGCCCCGCTTGAGCTGCTGGGCAATCCAAGGCTGACGGAAAAAGGCGACCTGCAGCACGCCCGTCTCGTCCACAAGCGAAACCTCGGTCACCTGCATGCGCGGGCGGGGCTGCTTTTGGACGATGCGGTCAACCGTGGCGATAATCGTGCATACGGTGCCGATGGGCGCCATCTCGATGGACCACGAGCGAGTGAAGTCCAGGTAGCGATGAGGGATATGGAGAAGGAGGTCCCCCACCGTCCGAATTCCCAGACGGCGAAGGGCCTCCTCACGTTTACCCGAAACATATTTGAGTCGCGCGATATCCTCGTCGAGCGCATTGCTCTGGGCAAAGCGCTCCGAGACGCGCGGCACGGAGCACAGCTCGGACATGGCCAGTTGCCTACTCGATCGAGAAGATCACAGGGTAGAGCGGCTGCTCGCCACGATGGGCGTCAATCTCCAGATCGGGCTGAGCCTCCTCGATGGCGTCGACGATCTCCTGGAAGGCCTCGTCGGACAGCTCCTCGCCGGCCAGAATCGTCAGCGCGTCGCCCTCCTCTTCCTCCTGCATGCGGTTGATGCAGTCGAGCGTGACCTGCTTCACGTCGGAGCCGACCACGTCGATGGAGCCGGCGATGATACCCATGACGTCACCGGAGTGAATCGGCGAGCCATCGGAGGCGCTGGAATCGCGCACGGCGCGGGTGACCTCGCCATCGCGGACCTCGCTGATGGCGTCGACCATAGCGGCGACGGCGTCTTCGAGCTCAGAATCGGGCAGGACCGCAAACAGCGCGGAGAACGCCTGCGGGACGGTCTTGGTGGGAACGACGGCGACCTTCTTGTCGGTGCAGGCGGAGGCAGCGGCCTCGGCAGCCATGCGGATGTTGCCGTTGTTGGGCAGGATGATGACCGAGGTCGCGTTAACCTGGTCCACGGCGCCCAGCAGGTCGGCAGTCGAGGGGTTCATGGTCTGACCACCAGACACGATCACGTCGACACCGAGGGACTTGAGGATGTCGGCCTCGCCGGAGCCGGCGGCAACGGCAACAAAGCCCAGAGCCTTCGCGGGCTCGGCGGCCTTCTCCTGATCCTCATGGATCTTAGCGGTGCGGTCGTGGGCCTCCATCTCCATGTTGTGGATAAAGACCTCGTAGATCTGGCCAAGCTGCAGCATGTGCTCGAGCACCAGGTTGGGGGTGTTGGAGTGCACATGGATCTTGTAATCGGGATAGGCACCCACGAGCAGCTCGCAGTCGCCCATGGAACCCAGGAACTTCAGGCACTCGTCCTCGTCGAAGGGAGCGTCGGCCTTAAAGAGGAACTCGTTGCAGTAACGGAACTCCGAGCCCTCCCAGTCATCGTTGGCCTCAATCTCCACGCGGCCAAGAGCAGCATCGCGGGCAGAGCCGGCGGAGTCGAACGTAGCGGAGAAATCCTCAACAACGGTGCTGCGGCCAAGGGCTGCGGCGACGAAGCTCTCCAGGAAGATGGCAAAGCCAAAGGCCCCGGAGTCGACCACGCCGTTCTCCTTCAGAACAGGCAGTAGGTCGGGCGTGCGGGCAACGGACTGGTAGGCCTCGACGACGATGGCATCGAGGGCTTCCTCGGCCGAGAACTTTTTCTTCTCGCACTCGTCGGCCTTGGTCGAGACGTCACGCAAAACGGTGAGGATCGTGCCCTCGATGGGCTTGCGGACGGCCTGGAAGGCGACCTTGACGGCACGGCGGAAGGCGAACGCGATATTGGCGGACGTGACGGGCTCGTCGGCAGAGACAAGGCCCTCGGCCACGCCACGCAGAATCTGCGAGGTGATGACGCCGGAGTTACCGCGAGCGCCCATGAGGGAGCCGTGGGTGATGGCGCCGGCGATGGCCTCCATGTCGGCATCGGCGGGAAGCGCAGAGAGCTCCTTGGTCACCGAAGCGAGCGTGAGCGACATGTTGGTGCCGGTGTCGCCGTCGGGTACGGGGAAGACGTTAAGCTTGTTGATCTCCTCGGCCTTGTCGGAAACGGCAGCCGCAGCGATCGGAAAACAGGTGCGAATGGTCTTTGCAATCATGAGTGGTGAAATCTCCGTGTTCGGATGCTAGTTCAGACGGCTCTTGAGCGCGTCGATGTGAATGCCGATCTTAAGGCTGGCGGGATCGATCTGGGCGATCTCCTGCAGGGTGAAGGCAACGGAGCTCGAAAGATTGTGGCAGACGGACTTCATGTTGACGCCGTTCTCGAGCACGACGTGAAGGTCGACCGTGAGGCCGTTCTCGTCGGCGGAGACAAGCACGCCCTTGCGGAGGCGCTGGCCGGCAAGCAGACGCACGCTCTCGGCGCCCTGGAGCTGCTCGGCCATACCGACGACGCCGTAGCACGTCATCGCGGCATAACCGGCAATATCAGCAATAACGTCGTTCGAGACGCTCAGGCTGCCGTTAATGGTCTCAGACACAAGAATCTCCTTTTCTGGTGCTCGCGGCACCATGTCGTGGGAGCAATCATTCCAATATTCTACAACGACCGCGCCATGTTGCGGTTGTGGGCCAAGGGATTACATCCTCGACACGAAATGTTGATATGGCAACGTTGGCACCGAGCAATCGCGGCATGAAAAAACCCGCCGCAAAAGCGACGGGTTTTACAACCTGGCTCCCCGGGTAGGACTCGAACCTACAACAGCGCGGTTAACAGCCGCGTGCTCTACCATTGAGCTACCGAGGAAT
>CAKUFT010000015.1 GCA_934650095.1 uncultured Collinsella sp. | reverse complement strand
GCCTTTAGACGCGAGCCCGGGGCCCGTGGGTTATACCCTAAGAGCAAACCACCCTTTTTAAGGGTGGTTTTGATTGCATGTGGTGTTTTGGCTGGGCAAAAGACCAACGTTCATCGTTAGGGAAATGCTGGCTACGCCTTGGGCAGCTCGCTTCCGCAGTGGCAGCATTTGGTCGCGCCCTCATTTACCTCTTCCAGGCAATAAGGGCAGACGGGCTTGGGGGCGGCTTCCTCGGCGGGGGCGCCGGCCAACTTGTCGCCAATCTCCTGCGCCTTGTTAAACGCCTTGACGATGGCAAAGACGATCGCCGCCACAATCAAAAAGTTGATGCACGCGCCGATAAAGGCGCCAAAGTCGATATTGGTGCCCGGCACCACCAGCCCCGAGATCTCGGTGGCGCTGCCGCCGGCAATCACAGAGATAAGCGGATTGATGATGTTGTCGGTGAGCGAGGTCACGATAGCGGTGAATGCGCCGCCGATAATTACGCCGACGGCCATGTCTATCACGTTGCCGCGATTGATGAATTCCTTGAATTCGTTGAGCAATGCCTTCATGGTGGCTCCTCGCAGTTGTGGGGCTCGCGTTGTTACTGCCCCAGATAAGCCCGGGCAGACAAAAAAGGGGAGGTGCCGGCTTTCGCAAGGCGCGAACCTACGAAAATCGCCGCGCGGCAACGCAGGGCGATGAGCTCGGTCGGGGGATAGGGCCCGCTTCGCCCGCCGGCCCGTAAATTGTATCATCCAGTGTGGAACGAGGATGCCCGTCGCCGCGTGCGATGGGCTTGCAATAAGAGGAGAGCCATGTCGAAGCAAGCGGTCGTTGGAATCTTGGCGCATGTCGATGCCGGCAAGACCACGCTGGCCGAGGCCATGCTGTTCAACGCGGATCGCATTCGCAAGCGCGGCCGCGTGGACGATGGCGATTCGCATCTGGACACTGACGCGATCGAGCGCGAGCGCGGCATCACGATCTTCTCGTCGCAGGCCGTGCTCGACCACGGCGATACCCACGTCATGCTCGTGGATGCACCGGGGCATGTCGATTTTTCTGCCGAGGCGGAGCGCACGCTGCGCGCACTCGACTATGCGATTTTGGTTGTGGGTGCCAACGATGGCGTGCAGGGGCACACCGAAACCCTGTGGCGCCTGCTTGCGCGCTATGACATCCCGACGTTCATCTATATCAACAAAATCGATTTGGAGAATCCCGGCCGCGATGTTTTGCTGGCACAGCTTGGGCAGCGTCTTTCCGAAGGCTGCCTGGATGCCAACGAACTGTTGGCGGGCGGTGCCGCCTGGGAGGATGCTGCTGCGTTGGACGAGGCGGCACTCGAGGAGTTTCTTGAAGCGGGTGAGCTTTCTGTCGCAACGCTGTCGCGCATGGTTGCCGAGCGCAAGCTCTTTCCCTGTTTTGCCGGCTCGGCGCTCAAGAACCAAGGCGTGGACGAGCTGCTGGATGGTATATGCGCGCTGATGCGTGAACAGGCGTGGCTCCCGGAGTTTGCCGCGCGCGTCTATCGTGTCAGCCGCGGAGATCGCGGCGAGCGTTTGGCTTGGGTTAAAGTGACCGGCGGCACGCTGCACGCCAAGCAGATGATTGACGGACGTTCCGGTGCCGAGGCGTGGGAGCAGAAGGTCGATCAAGTACGCATCTATAACGGCGAGAAGTATGAGCTTGCCCAAGAAGTTGCTGCTGGCGGTATTTGTGCCGTGACGGGTCTTGCGCACGTTCGCCCGGGGGACGCCTTGGGCGCGGAACCCGCGGGCGATGCGCCCGTCATTGCGCCGGTCCTCACCTATACGGTGCTTCCGGGCGAACACGATGTCCACGCGGTGTTCAAAGCGCTGACTGAGCTGGCGGACGAAGATCCCATGCTCGGCGTAAGCTGGAATACGCATCTGGAGCAGATTCACCTGCAGCTGATGGGCGCCGTGCAACTCGAGGTCGTGCAGCGGGTGTTGGCCGATCGCTTTGGCCTTTCGATTGCGTTTGAGCCCGGCGGCATTCTCTATAAGGAGACTATTTCGCAGCCGGTCGAGGGCGTGGGCCACTTTGAGCCGCTGCGCCACTATGCCGAGGTGCATTTGCGCCTGGAGCCGTTGCCGGCAGGCTCGGGCGTGCAGTTTGGCACCGTGACCTCGACCGACGAGCTCGATCTTAACTGGCAACGTCTGGCGCTCACCAACGCTATGGAGCGCGATCATCTGGGTGTGCTGACCGGCTCGCCCATCACCGATGTGCGCATTACGCTCACGGGTGGCCGCGCTCATGCCAAACACACCGAGGGCGGCGATTTCCGCCAGGCCACGTACCGTGCGATTCGCCAGGGGCTCATGCAGGCGCGTGAGGCCGGCGCGGCGATGCTGTTGGAGCCGTGGTATTGCTTTGAGCTCGAGGTGCCGGGGGAGTGCGTGGGCCGGGCGCTCTCGGATGCCACGCACATGGGTGCCGAGTACGAGCCGCCGGCGATGACGGGCGACCGGGCAAAGCTTGTGGGTCGCGTGCCGGCATCCGAGGTGCAGGATTACGCGCTGGAGGTGGCTGCCTACACGAGTGGTCGCGGGCATCTGTACCTGGAGTTCGCCGGTTATGCGGCCTGTCATGATGCCGAGCGCGTAATCGAGACGGCGGCCTATGAGCCCGAGGCCGATCTGCCCAACATGCCCGACTCGGTCTTTTGCTCTCACGGCGCCGGCTACACGGTCAAATGGTACGACGTACCCGCTGCAGCCCACGTAAAGGTCGATCCCGCCACCTTCCGCCCCTGGCGAGCAGCAGACGCCGAGTTTTTCGGCCATAGGTGATAGATGGTCAGTCTCTTTGTCGCATCCTGTTGGTATAACTCGGTATAAGTTGGTATAACTATTAACAGCGTTTGCCAATCCGAGGAGGCCGACATGAATCCAAACCCCTTTAAGCCAACGGCCGGCAAGCGGCCTCCGATACTCATCGGTCGCGAGTCGGTCATCGAAGATTTCGAGGAAGGGCTCGATAACGGCGCCGGAGCGCCGGGTAGGCTCATGCTCGTTACGGGAAACCGCGGCTGCGGCAAAACGGTTCTCCTGCGGGAGCTGCAACGTCTAGCCAGCGAGCGCGGATGGGCGGTTGTCTCCGATTCCGCTTCGCTTGGCTTATGCGACCGCTTAGCCGACGCGCTTCGCTCGAATAAACCCGTTGTGACGTCAATGGAGTTCGGGCCGTCGTTTGGCCGGATGTCGGTCGAGGCGGCGCGGGCAAAGGGCGAGACGTTACGAGGGCTGGTCAACGAGCGCCTCAAGAAGCTCGGTCCAGGCAAGGGCATACTGTTTGCGATTGACGAGGCACAGTCTGCGTCTATCGAGGAGCTGGCGGCTCTTGCCGTTCTCTATCAGCAGGTGCTCGGAGATCAGGATGCTACGGGCCTGCCCGATAGCGACCAGTGCGGTCTTGCGCTGGTATTTGCCGGCTTGCCCAGTATGGTTGACGATCTGCTCGAAGAACCGAGCGTGACGTTTTTGCGCCGTGCTCAGCAGCGTACGCTGGGGGCGATTTCTTTGCCCAAGGTGCGCGATTCATATATCCAGACGGTCAAAGACGCAGGCCTTTACGTTGACGCGGAGACGGCGGACCTTGCGGCACGCAAGAGTATGGGGCATCCCTACATGGTCCAGCTGGTGGGATATTACATGTGGCGCTCTGCTGTCCGGCGTGGCTCGCAGGTCATCGAAAGGCACGATGTCGAGGCTGGCCATGCGGATGCCGTCTCCGAGTTCTACGAAGCGGTTGACGCGCCTCTGTATTACGGGCTGCGCAGCCCTCAGCGTCTCTTTATCGAGGCCATGGCGGTTGACGAGGGCAAGCCGACGCGCATGGCGGACATCATTGAGCGCTGTGATCGCACCCAGAGCTGGACGAGTAAATATCGCGCAAGCCTGATTCGCGAGCGCGTCATCGAGGCCGCCGGATACGGCCTGGTCCGGTTTACCGTGCCCATGCTGGGCGCATACATTCGCGATCGCATTTTATGGCACGAGTAATGTGACAAAGGGACAGTCCCTTTGTCACATCGATGTCTGAGAGAGGTCAAAACATGGTGATTCATACCGAGCGTTTGACGCTTCGTCCGTGGCGCGAGACGGATGCGGAGAGCCTGTTTACATATGCGAGCGACCCGGATGTGGGGCCGGCTGCGGGCTGGCCGCCACATCGAAGTGTTGAGGAGAGCAGGGAGATCATTCGAACGGTCTTTACGGCGCCCCACACCTTTGCTGTTTGCCTTGCCGCGACAGACGAGCCTGTGGGCAGCATCGGGCTCATGCCGCCTCGTTGCGAGTCGAGCGATCGGAGCGCTGAACTCGAACTCGAGGTGGGGTATTGGGTCGCAAAGCCGTTCTGGGGCCGAGGCTTTGCTCCCGAAGCGGTGCGAGCCATGCAGCGTTATGCGTTCGAAACGCTTGGTTGCAAGGCGCTTTGGTGCGGATATTACGAGGGCAATGACAAGTCGTTACGCGTTCAGCAAAAGTGTGGATTCGCGCCGCATCACGTTGAGCGCGACGTGCCCTGCGAGCTTATGGGCGATGTGCGTACCGAGTGCTTTACGTATTTGACCTGCGAAGACTGGCTCAGGCAGACAATGTGACAAAGGGACAGTCCCTTTGTCACATTCGATCAACGGGAGGGGAGCGATGACGGTGTCGCAACAACCAAGTGCTATCGAGGTACGTGGCGCACGCGTCCATAACCTTAAGGACATCGATATTGATATCCCGCTGGGAAAGCTCGTGGGTATTGCCGGCGTGTCGGGTTCGGGCAAGAGTTCGCTGGCACTGGGCGTTCTTTACGCCGAGGGCTCGCGTCGCTACTTGGAGGCGCTCAGCACCTATACTCGACGTCGCCTGACGCAGGCCGAGCACGCTCAGGTGGATGAGGTATTGCACGTGCCGGCGGCGCTCGCGCTGCACCAGCGTCCGAGCGTGCCGGGCGTGCGCTCGACCTTTGGCACCATGACCGAGCTCAACAACAGCCTGCGTCTGCTCTTTAGCCGTTGCGCCCGTCACGTGTGCCCGCACTGCGAGGCGCGCGTGGAGCCGAGCCTTAACGTGGCCGCAGGCCTGTCGCTCGCATGCCCCGCATGCGGCCGCGAGTTCTATGCGCCAAGTGCCGAGGACCTTGCCTTCAACAGCGGCGGTGCGTGCCCTACCTGCGGCGGCACGGGCGTTATGCGCGAGGTGGACGAGGCGAGCCTGGTGCCCGACGAGTCCAAGACCATCAACGAGGGCGCGGTCCTTCCCTGGGGCACGCTTATGTGGGACCTGATGAAACAGGTCGCCGGCGAGATGGGCGTGCGCACCGATGTACCGTTTAACCAGCTCACGCCCCAGGAGCGCGACATTGTGTTTCACGGTCCCGCGGTCAAAAAGCACATCCTCTATGTGCCCAAGAACGGCGAGGGCGCCACGCCGCTCGACTTTACGTACTACAACGCCGTCTATACCGTCGAGAACGCGCTCGCCAAGGTCAAGGACGACAAAGGCTTAAAGCGCGTGGCCCGCTTTTTGCGCGAGGGCCCGTGTCGTGACTGCGGCGGCACGCGTCTGTCCGAGGCGGCACGCCAACCTCAGGTGCGTGGCATCAATCTGGCACAGGCGGCTGCCATGACGCTGGGCGATGCAATCGAATGGGTACGCGGCGTGCCTGCATCACTGCCGAGTGAGATGCGGCCTATGGCGGCGGACATCTGCGAGTCGTTTTTGAGTACAGCCCGTCGCCTGGTCGATCTGGGCCTCGACTACCTTTCGCTTGATCGCGCCGGTGCCACGCTTTCCACCGGCGAGCGTCAGCGTGTACAGCTCGCCCGTGTGGTGCGCAATCGCTCGACGGGCGTGCTTTATGTGCTGGACGAACCTTCGATTGGCCTGCATCCGGCAAATGTTGACGGCTTGGTGGGCGTGATGCGCGACTTGGTGGGCGACGGCAACACCGTGGTTGTCGTCGACCACGACACACGCGTGCTTGCCGAGGCCGATTATCTGGTTGAGATGGGTCCCGTTGCCGGAGCGGGCGGTGGTAATGTCATCGCTGCCGGTACAGTTGATGAGGTCGAACAGTCGCGGGATAGCCGCATCGCGCCGTTTTTACGCGCAGACCCCAAGCGCTTGCGCCCGCAGGTGACTGACGAGGAAATGTTCGACCGGGGCCATATCCGCATGGCGACCGATACCATTCATACCGTCAAGCCACTCGAAGTCGATATCCCGCGCGGCCGTCTCGTCGCGGTGACGGGCGTTTCGGGCTCGGGCAAGACGACGTTGGTGCTCGAGACGCTCATTCCGGCACTCAAGGCGCAGGCAGCTGGCGAGCGCCTGCCGGGGCACGTGCGTTGGGTCGATGCCGAGGGCATCACGCGCGCAAACCTGATTGACGCCACGCCTATCGGCGCCAACGTGCGCTCGACGGTGGCGACTTATGCCGACATCCATGACGAGCTGCGTCGCGCCTTCGCCCGTACGCCCGAGGCCAAGGCAGCCGGCTACAAGGCGGGTGCCTTTAGCTACAACACTGGCGCTTTGCGCTGCCCTACGTGCGATGGCACGGGCTCGATATCGCTCGACGTGCAGTTTTTGCCCGACATCGAGATCGTCTGTCCGGCATGTCGCGGCTCGCGTTATGCAGACGCGGCTTCGCATATCCATCGTGAGGGCAAGGACGGGAGCCTGCTTACGTTGCCGCAGCTCATGGATATGAGCGTGGACGAGGCGCTCGACGCCACGGTGGGACTCAAGAAAGTTCAGACGCGTCTGCAGACCTTGCACGATCTGGGCCTGGGCTACCTCACGCTCGGCGAGCCCACGCCGGCGCTTTCGGGTGGCGAGGCGCAGCGCCTTAAGCTCGCGAGCGAGATGGGCCGTGTGCAGGACGATGCCGTATTCGTATTCGACGAGCCCACGATCGGCCTGCATCCGCTCGATGTTCAGGTGTTGCTGAGTGTGTTTGACGGCCTCGTTGCCAAGGGCGCCACAGTTGTCGTGATCGAGCACGATCTCGACCTTATCCGTAACGCCGATTATGTGATCGACATGGGCCCGGGCGGTGGCGACGCCGGCGGGCAAATCGTCTGCACCGGCACGCCAGCCGACATTGCTGCCTGCTCCAAGAGCATTACCGGCCGTTACCTCTAAACGATGTGACAAAGGGACTGCCCCTTTGTCACGTTGACTTCTATTTCACGCATTGAGCGGCGAGGTAGTCGCGGAAGAATGGCAATTCAAAAGCGACGATTCCGCGCCCGCGTTCTCCAATGATGCCGGCGTCAATCATGCGACGCCGGTAGCGGGAGACCTGCTGCGGTGAACGCTTAAGGCGCTCGACGAGGTCGGCGGTAGTGGACTCTTCCTCATCGTCAAGCATGGCGATAAGGAATCGCTTGTCCTCTGCAGTGAGTTCTCGATAGGTTGCTGCGAGAATTCGGTCATCCATCTCGTCGCGGGCGATTATGATTCCCTGGTCAAAGTCGCGCGACGATATCTCCTTCGAGTTACTCGTGAGATCCCAGGCGCGGTAACCCACAAGCTGCAATAGAAAGGGGAAGCCCGAAATCGAGCGAACAGCCTTATCGATTCCCTCGGCATTCGCCACACGGTCGTTTTCCTGAATTGTTCGGATTAGGGCTTCGCGCACATCATGGTCGGAGATTCGCCCCAGATGATATTGCTGAGCACGGCGAAGAAACGAGACCGTCTTATGGCTCAGTAGCGTCGATACGTTGTTGGGAAGTCCCGCCATGAGCAGGGCAACGCGCTTTCCGTCGGTCACAAAGTGTTGATAGGTGGCTGCGAGATGAATCATCTCATCGAGCGTTGGATCGACTTCATCAACCGTGATGAGTAGCCCAGTGTCGGCCTCATTGAGCTGGTCGATGATGTCGCTCATGCGGTAACGCCAGGTCGAGACCTCATGGGCGTGATTGACCTCGATGCTGCCGAGAGGCGCGATGCCAAGACCGGTAATTTCGAAATCGGTCGGAAGATCAATGAGATGAGCTGCTGCCCGTTTTGCTCCGAGCTCAATTTCCTCAAGCATTCCTGGAAGCGCGGTTGTCTTTACGGCAACCCAGCCATGGGATTCGGCCCTCGTCGCAAGCGACGACATGAGGGCAGTTTTACCGGTTCCGCGTGCTCCCGAGAAGATCGAGGTCAGCTCCGGGCGTCTGCGCTGACTCAAGAAGGCACGGTCAAGATCACGAATAATCTGCTGTCTTCCGGCAAGATGCGCGGGGACCTCTCCAAAGCTAGGGGTAAACGGGTTTTCGAGATATTCCACAACGCCCTCCTTCCGCACCGCTGATTAACTTCATTTTATTCTAGTTAATTCCAGTTAAAAGTGATTAATTCTATTTAACTAAACGTCAGTCGAATGTGACAAAGGGACTGTCCCTTTGTCACATGCCGGCGAAGTCTGTCTGGCGGAGGGCCTCGTAGAGGACGATGGCGGCGCTGTTGGAGAGGTTGAGGGCGCTGATGCGGTAGTCGTTGGGATTGACGAAGTTGCCGCAGATGTCCTGCTGCAGGATGGCCTCGTGGTTGTCTTCGGTATGCCCCAGCGATTCCTCGTGTGCCTCCCAGGCATCGGCGTTGTCGAGCGAGTCGCAATCGCGCAGCATGGGGATGCGCTCGCAGCGCTCGGGCGCTGCGGCAAGCAGTGGCTCGGGAATGCCCGAGCTCTCGCTGCCAAAGACCAAAAAGTCACCGTCGCGATAGGTGCTTTGCGCATAGGTGCGGCGGGCCTTTTTGGTTAGTAAGTGCAGACGCTCGTCGGCGGGGGAGAGGCCGTTGCGGGCAAGGAAATCCTCCCAGCCGGCATACGTCGTCACGTCCAAGTTTTGCCAGTAACCCAGGCCGGCGCGACGTACTGTTTTGTCGTCGAGCGAAAAGCCCAGCGGCTCCACCAGGTGCAGGCGGGTGCCGGTAACCACGCAGGTGCGGCCAATATTGCCCGTGTTGGCCGGAATCTCGGGCGCATACAGCACGATATTGAACATGAATCTCCTTGGCTCAGAACGAAAAACCACCACGAAGGGGACAGGCACCTTCGTGGTGGTTTGGCGGTTACGCTGGCGGAAAGGCTCCGCCTCGATAAAACCTAGGCGCGGTGCCAGTCGGTCAGGCAGGCATCGAGGGCGCCGATGAGCGCGTCCTTGTCCATGTGACGGCCGATGATGCACAGGCTCGTCATGCGATCGCCCGTCTCGTCGTCCCAAATCTGCATGATCTCGGGGTTCTCGTCGATGATCTTTTGCTTCTCGCCCTCGGGCGCAGAATCGACAAACAGGCCGTTCTCCATCAGGCGCATCTGGTGGCCGGCCTGCTCAAACATGTAGCACATGTCCGGATCGCCGGTCTGCCACAGCGGACCCTTGACGCGGATGACCTCGTCGGGCCACTCCTGCTCAACAAAGTCGGTGAACTTCTGCAGGTCAAACGGCTTGCGGCGCGAGTATACAAAGGTCTCGATGTCGTACTCAAGCACCTCGGGGTCGTCATGCTCCTCGGGGTGCTCCATGGCCTCGATCCAGGCGGCGGAGTTGTAGGCGCGCATAAAATCGAAGCGGTCGGTGTCGAGCAGCTCCTCCATGGGGACCTCGCCGTTTTGAGCCTCGACGATCACGGCATCCTTCTGCAGGCTGCGCACGATGGCCTTGAGCTCGGCGATCTGCTCGGGCGTGACGGTATCGGTCTTGTTGAGGATCAGCGTGGAGCAGAACTCGATCTGCTGGATCAGCAGGCTCTCGATGTCGTCCTCGTCGATATCCTCGGCCAGCAGGTCGCGGCCGCCGTTGAACTCGTCGTACATGCGGGCGCAGTCGACCACGGCAACGATGTTATCGAGCGCGAGCTTGGGCTCGCCGCCCACCTTGGCCTCGTCGCAGAAGCTCGAGATGGTGTAGGCGATGGGGATAGGTTCGCAGATGCCCGAGGCCTCGATGATGATGTAGTCGAAGTTGCCCGAATCGGCGATGCCCTGCAGCTGGTTGGCGAGGTCCTCCGAAAGGGTGCAGCAGATGCAGCCGTTGGTAAGGGGGATGAGGTCGTCGGTCTCGGAAAGGCCGCCGTCGGCGATAAGGTTGGCGTCGACGTTGATCTCGCCGATATCGTTGACGATGACGGCGGCGCGGATGCCGCCGTCGTTGGCGAGGATGTGGTTGAGCAGCGTGGTCTTGCCGGCACCGAGGTATCCGGTAAGCATAATGATCTTCACGGGTTTGTTGGGCATGTGCCCTCCTTTGTTAGACATGGCTTACAGTTGAATCATATGCCGAACGCTCGCTCTTATACCCACGAGTCGGCAAATAACACAGGCTACTCCCAGGCTCCCCATACATCGGGGCAATAACCGACGGTGGCCTTTTTGCCGTTGCGCACGATAGGCTCGGCTAGAACCTGCTGGTTTTCGAGCAACTTGTCGAAGCGCTGGCTAGGGGTGAGGTGCTGGATGAGCGCGAGCGTCTCCTCGTCTTTGGCCTTGGGGTTGAGCAGCTTGTCGATGCCGCCAACCGCCTGTATGACACTCGTGAGCTCGCCCTTGCTCATCTCCTTTTCCTTAAGGTCGATAAACTGCACCTTAATGCGGCGCTCCTTAAAGAAGCGCTGGGCCTTCTTAGTGTCGAAGGACTTCTTGGTGCCAAAAATTTGCACGTTCACTTATCGGCTCCCGTTCTAACGAATGAAGTTGGTGCGGGCGCGATCGGCTTCGGGGGCTTCGATGCCGGTGGCCTGTCCTGCCTCGATGCAACGCAGGAGCCATGCCATGTTTTTACCGATGTTTCGCATGGTAGCAAGGCCCTCGGCGTCCTGGGCAGCCTCGCCCGGCATGGCGCCAAAGACGTTGTTCCAGTACGTGGAGGCGACCACGGGCATCTGGTTGATGGTGAAGTACTTGTTGAGTACATCGAAGGTGGTCGACGTGCCGCCGCGGCGGGCAACGGCGACAGCGGCGCCCGGCTTGTGCGCAAAGGCCTTGCTGCCAGCATAAAACGCGCGGTCGAGGGCCGAGAGGATGCGGCCGCTGGGGTGTGCGTAGTAGACGGGGGAGCCAAAGACAAAGCCGTCGGCCTGCTCGGTGGCGGCAATGAGCTCGTTCACCACGTCGTCATCAAAGGTGCATCGACCGCCAAGCTTGCCGCACTGGCCGCAACCGATGCAATCGCGGATGGGCTTGGCGCCCAGCTGAAACACCTCGGTATCAATGCCCTCGGCATGCAATTGCTCGGCGACCTCGGCGAGCGCGCGGGCGGTGTTGCCGTTTGCCTTGGGGCTGCCATTGACCAAAAGAACCTTCATCACAAACTCCCTCTGCTTTTGGTGACTTCTGCGGAGGATTATCGCACGAGAGAGCAGATGGCGTGGGGCGCGATGCGAAACGGCTTGTGTTTCACATCGCGCCCCGTGGTGCTAGTCCAGCTTGGTGCCCGGTATTTGCGGCGCCTCTTTAAGCAGCGCTTTGAGTTCATTCAAAATGGAAACGGGCTGTCGGTCGACGGCGTCCAGATGAAGCGTAGCCACGCGAATGGGCGGCTGGTATTCAAGCGATCCGATGAGCACAGGCGAACCCAGGAACCGCTCGATTTCGTCTGCGATCGCGTCGGTCTCTTCGGGATCGAATTCGTCGAAAAGCGCCACGAACATCGGTCCCGTCGAACGGAACAGACGACCCTTGCCGCGCGAGCATTCCATGAGGCAGGCGGCGCTTTCTGCCAAAACGCGGTCGCCCGCATCAAAGCCAAAGCGGGCATTGACCTGAGCGATATCGTCGATTTTGATGGCGATCAAACCAGCCTTGCGCGCCACGCGACGCATTTCGCCAATGGCGTTGACCAGGGCGTGGACATCGCCCAGGCCCGTTACCGAGTCGGTCGTATCCGCTAGGCTTCGGTTGATGATAATGCCCACGTACATGCTAGGCTCGGTATCGGTGCCGTCCAAGCGGTAGCCCGTGCAGTCGCACAACGCGTACGCTCCGGTGGCGTCCATTACGCGATACTGCATGTAATGGAAGTGCCACGTACCGTTTATCACCATATCGAGCTCGGCGCGTACGTTGTCGCGGTCCTCGGGGTGAACGCGGGCAAGCCACATGTCGACCGAGTTAAAAGGGTGCTGGGAAGGCAGATCAAAATCGCGCACGGCGTTGACCGACCATTGCGATTCGCCCGTATCGAGATTGATGATGAACGGATAGCGCGTCTCGGAGCTCATGGAGATCGCTTGGAACACCCGGTCGTTGCACGGAAGCTGCTCGGCAATTGGGTGTTGCGGCGCGCCATTGTCTTTCGGCTGCTGCACACGATGCATAAGCTTATAACGATACATCTTGCGATCGGCATCCATCGTCATCTGGCGACGCGTGTCGCCGGCAAGTGGATCGACGCGCGAGCAGCCAAAGCTAAAGCTAGCGATCATGAGCGCTTTGCCGCCGGAGGTTGCTTCGATTAGATCGGCACGGGCCTGTTCCATACGCTGCTCGAGCTCAGCTTCGCTTGCCGTGGGGGACACGAGTACAAACTCGTCTCCACCGATGCGGAACAGCATCTCATCGTGCTCCATAGTTTCGGAGAGCGTGCGGCAGATGCTCAGAATATAGCGATTGCCTTCGGCGTGGCCAAGCCTATCATTGCAATGCTTGAGATGGTCGATGTCAATATAGGCGCAGGTGAAGGGGTCGCCTTTGCGCCAGAGCTGCTCGACGTGACGGTCGAGTCCGCCGCGGTTGCCCAAGTTGGTGAGCGGATCGATATAGGCGTTGCACTCAAGCAGCTGGCGCTCTTGTTGCAGGATGGCATGCGTCTTTTGCAGTTGCTCACCAACGGCGCGTAGCTCAGCAGGCAGCGCGGAAACATCGAGTTCGGCGGTCGAGACACCATTCGCAAGTCGCTGAAGATAGGCAATAATCGATTGCTCGCCCAAGCGGTATGACTCGTTCATGATGAATAACCTCCTTGGGCAGAACAACGGTTTGTATCATATCCCCAATTCGGTTTGAATTGGGGATATAAGTTAGCTAATGGAGACAAATGCCCCCTTCGGCGGTGGCGTTTTGCGCGCGAGCGTATCAGTTGTTATTGTCACCATCGAGCAATGCCTCAAAATCATTCGCCGGCATGGGGCGGTAGTAGAGGAAGCCCTGAGCGTAGCGGGCGCCCATCTGTCGTAGCATGTTCGCCTGCTCATTTGTCTCGACGCCTTCGACCACGACGGGCAGATGGAGCGACTGCGCCATATCGAGCATTGATGTAATGATTTGCGCGCTGCGGCCTTGATCTCCGTCGGCGGGAACAAACGTGCGGTCAAGCTTGATGACGTCGACGTTGACGTTCTTGAGCATCGCGAGCGTGGACTGGCCGGTGCCAAAGTCGTCCATATAGGTTGAGAAGCCGCGGGTGTGCAGGTCGGCAGTCAGTTTATCCACGGCCTCGGATTCTCCCGTATAGGCTGTCTCGGTGATCTCGATGCGCATGAGTTCGGGCGGTAGGTTGTATTGGGCGGCAAGTGCTCCCATATGTTCGGCAACGTCGCAGGCAAGGATATCCACGCGCGACACATTGAGCGAGATCGGAACCACGCGAAGCCCCCGGTCGATGCGCTCGCGCAGCCACGAGGCGACGCCCTGCCAAATGTACTTGTCGAGCGTCACTACAAAGCCGCTTTCCTCGAGTGCGGGGATAAACGTTACAGGCGAAATGAGGGAACCGTCCTTGCCAATCCAGCGCGTGAGCGCCTCGGCGCCAACGATCTCGCCAGTTTCCATGTCGACTTGGGGCTGCAGGTAGTAGGTAATGCGGCCGTTTGAGAACGCATACTGGAATTCGGTCAGCGTGCGGTGGAACGCGGTTTCGCGCTCGTACTCCTCGGGGCGGAAAATGGCGACGCGCTCCTTAAAGTCGTTTTTTGCGCGCCGATTGGTAAACATGGCCTTGGCCTGCGCGTCGATGGTGATTTCCTCGTTGGGGTCGATGGGGCAAACGCCCATGGACGGCCAGAAACCCACGCCGTCATCATGCTTGGCCACGGCGGCGCGAACGCGGTTATAGATTTGATGGACGGTGTCGTGCTCAAAGGGGATGAGAATGCAAAAGTCGTCTTGGCCCCAGTATCCTGCGACGCCCATCTCGGCATTCTCGATGTCTTTGAGGACCGTGCCCACATCGGCGAGCACGCGGTCGCCCTCGGCCTGTCCGTGCCATTCGTTAAACAGTCGCATATGACCCATGTCGACGGTGGCGATACACCAAGCGCCGTCGCGCCCTGTCCTCAGAAATGCGTTGGCGCGCCGCATAAACTCGCTGGGTCGATAGAGGCCCGTGAGCGTATCGATGCGTTCGGCGACGGCGCTTTTACGCTCAATCTCGGGTATGGGGAGGCTGTCGTTGGGGGCAAGCCCGCCGGCGGCGCGAAGACGACGGTCGAGTTCGCCTAAAACAGCGGTCGCTTGATTGATTAAGCGCTCGTAAAAGGCCGGGACGACAAGACAGACGGGGGTAATGGTGTCGTTCGCGATTCGAACAGGAGCGAAAACGGCCTCTTTAAGATGATGGGTCAGTTGCTCGAATGCCTCGTGGTCCAGATCGTTGCTGAGCACGACGAACTGGGCGTTTCGCGAGCGGAAGACGCGACTTCTGCCGCGGGTGATCGATAACATGCGGCCTGCGTATTCGGCGAGCATGTTGTCGACAGCCTCGGCCCCGTAGAGCTCGTTGAACTTTGCCGTGCCACAAACGCGGACCGCTATAAGCCCCGTCTCGCAACGGTCGCGACGGCAGGCATCGATAGCGTTGATCAGCATACGCTGCGTTCCGAGGCCCGTGGCGGCGTCGACGGTCTCGGCGAGTGAGTGGTTAACAAGTTCGCCGACATAGAGCGAGGGGGTATTTCCGTCGCCGTCGATGCGAAACCCGCGAGCGCGGCAGAGGACGTAGTCGCCCGCGGCATTGCGCATGCGGTACTGCATGACGCGGCGGTGTTTGGAGCCATTATAGATTTGGTCGATGTCGTTGATGTAGGCCTCGAGGTCATCGGGGTGGACGCGCGTTTTCCAGTAATCGTGGCAGTTGTCTACATGCTCAGAAGGAAGACCGAGATCGCGCAGGGCGCCTTGTGACCAAAGGGTGCGATGTTTGTCCAAGTTCTCGATAAAGCAATAACGGCCTTCGTTGAGCATCGAAAAGGCGTCAAAAACGCGATCGCTTATTTCGAAGTCGTCGGTGTGGACTTGCGCGATATTGCGTCGATCAAGATGCATGGCATGGCGTAGCTTGTAGTCGTACATGCGATGGTCGGCATCGAGTGTCATGCGATTGGAGACTTCACCCAGGGCGGGGTCGGCGTGCGACACTCCGTAGCTAAACGAGTGAGGCATCTCGGAATCGTTGTTTTTGAGTAGGACCGTTCGGCAGTGTTCCAGGCGCTCGGCGAGGTCGTCCTCGGTCGCAATCGTAGACAGGATGGCAAACTCGTCGCCGCCTATGCGAAACGCCGCCTCGTCCACCTTCATATACAGCTTGAGATAGAGACTTACCTGCAAGATATAGCGGTTGCCCTCGTCATGCCCAAAGACGTCGTTGCAGTGCTTAAGGTTATCGATGTCGATAAACGCCATGGTCACGGGCAGTTCCTGCTCCCAGATTTCCTCTAGGGAACGGGCAAAGCCGCCGCGGTTGCCAAGTCCGGTGAGCTGGTCGGTAAAGGCCGTCCTAATCAGATCATCCTGACGCTCGAGAAGGTCACGGACGGTCTTTTCGAGCGTTTCGGTGTAATTGCTGACGGTGTCCATGTTGTAAGCGGCTTTCTGAGGTCGGGGCGGATGGCGTCGGGCGAGCTCGTAGTGTACACGCGTCGTTGCTCGGCGCCTTGCGTGTATCCAGGCCCCCGCCTTGCTGCGTTGTTGAGTTACTTTGCCGGCTAATGTTCGCTGTTGATAACAGCTGAGTAGCGCAAACAACAATACGCAATTATATATGGGTGTCCATGCTGTGGGCGGCTACTATTCGCCAAGCGGTAGCGCGACGATGCGATGTTCGATGAAAATGCGACTGAGTCGATATATGTTGACGGGTATACTTGTCCCGTTTTAAAACGCAGGAACGGAGATGGTCACATGGCACAGCCGGATACGACGCGCACGGTGGGGCTTGCGCTCGAGGGAGGCGGCTACCGCGGTATGTATACGGCGGGCGTGCTCGACGTTTGGATGGAGCACGGTTTGACCTGCGACCATATGGTGGGTGTCTCGGCGGGCGCGGCGTTTGGCTACAACTTTAAATCGCGCCAGATCGGCCGTGCCATTCGTTACAACAAGGCCTATTGCGCCGACAAGCGCTATGCGAGCGTGACCAGCTGGCTGCGAACCGGCGATATGTTCAATGCCGATTTTGCCTATCATGAGGTGCCTATCGAGCGCGATCCCATCGACTTGGAAGCGTATCGCGCCTGCCCCATGCGATTTACGTGCGTGTGTACCGATATCGAGACGGGCAAGGCTGTCTATCACGATTTGCCGTATGGCGACGAGCGCGATATCGAGTGGATCCGGGCGTCGTCTGCTATTCCTGTGGCGACGCGTCCCGTTGCTATTGGCGGGCATAAGTATCTGGATGGTGGCGTGGCTGATTCTATCCCCAGCGTATGGCTGTTTGCGCAGGGGTATGACCGCAATATCGTGGTGCTCACGCAGCCGGCGGGCTTTGTGAAGCAGCCCAACAGTGTGATGTCCATGCTGCGGCGCGTGTTCCGTCACTACCCGGAGTTTGTTGCAGCGCTTGAGCATCGGCATGAGGTCTACAATGCCACGCTCGATGACCTGGCGCGTCGCGAGGCTGCCGGCGAGGTCTTTGTGGTGCGACCGAGCGAATCGGTGAAGGTGCCGTCGCTGTGCCGCGAACCGGATGAGCTCGAGCGCATCTACCAGGTCGGCCGCCACGATGCGGAGGCGACTTTGCCGGCGTTGGAAGCGTATCTGGCGGGGTAAGGGTCGCATACGGAAAGCGCATCCCGGAATGGACGTTCGAACCGGGATGCGTTTTCCGCTATTGAAGATATGAGATTGCGAATCAGCTGCTCGGCCTATGTCTATGCCTGCTGCCAGGTGTCGACAAGCTCCTTGGCCGCGGCGTAGGGATCATCGGCGCTGCAGACGGCGCTCACCACAAAGAAGCCATCGACGCCGGTGGCCTTAAGCTGCGGCAAGTCGGCTGTTTTAACGCCGCCGCCCACCACGATGGGCACGGGGCTTGCCGCGTGGAGTGCGGCCAGGTCCTCAAAGCTCTTGGTGATGATGGAACCGTCGGCCGCACGTCCGCAGTCGCGCTTGGTCTCGGTCTCGTGGAGCGGGCCGATGCCCAGGTAGTCGACCAGGCTCATGTCGGCGGTCTTGACGTACTCGAGCATCTCCTCGCAGCGGGCCGAAAGGCCCACGATGGCATCGGGGCCCAGAAGCTTGCGGCAGACCTCGACGGGAATGTCGCTCTGGCCCACGTGCACGCCGTCGACGGCAATGCCCTGTTCGCGCGCGGCAAGCACGCAATCCAGGCGGTCGTCGATGAGCAGCGCGACCTGACCGGTCTTGCCGGCTTGGGCGATAGCCTGCGCGGCATCGTCCGTCAGCGCGATGATCTCGCGCGCGCTTGCCACCTTGGAGCGCACCTGGATGCAGGTAAAGCCGGCGTCGAGCGCCTGGGCCACCACATCGCCCACGGGGCGACCGAGCGTGTTTTCGGGGCCGAGCACCAGATAGGCCGAGATATCGAGGTTGTCGCGGATGCTCATCGTGCTTCCTCCTGCTTCTTGATTTGCGCTTCCATGCGCTCGAGCTTGCCGTTCATGGTGTCGGTAAAACCGGGGCGAATATCTGCCTTGAGCACAACTTCGGTGCGGATGCCCTTGTTTGCCAGTACAAAGGTGGCGTCGCGTACGACCTGCATGACCTCGTCCCAGTCGCCTTCGATCTCGGTGAACATCGAGCTGGTGCGGTTGGGAAGGCCGCTCTCGCGAATGACGCGCACGACCTCGGCGACCTCGGCGGAGAGCTCATCGCCTGTGCCGCACGGGGCGATGGCCACGGCGATCAGCGTGTTCATGCCGGTATTGGCTGCGGACTCGGACATGGCTTATGCCTCCTCGAGCTCGAGCTGGTTGTCGGCGATGTCCTGGGCAGTTGCGCGGTAGAGCTCGTCGATAAAGGCAACCTTAAAGCTCGCCGGGGCATCGGCGACGGCGGCGGCACGCGTGCCAGCGACGTTGTAGACGGCGGTACCGCAGACAGCTGCCGTAAACGGATCGGCGGCGCAGGCGTACACGGCCAGCACGCCGCCCTGCGAACAGCCGCAGCCGGTGATCTTGGACATGAGCGGGCTGCCGCCGTGGGACTTGGCCACGGTCGTGCCGTCGGTGATCAAGTCGACCTCGCCCGAGACCACCACGGCGCCGCCGGTGTAGCGGGCGAGTGCCACGGCGGCATCGCGGGCGGCATCGACCGTGTCGGTGGTATCGACACCGCGCACGCGGCTCAGATCGGCTGCCTCGCCCTCAAGACCCCACAGGCCGGCAAGCGCGATGATCTCGGAGGCGTTGCCGCGCACGATGGCGGGCTTGTACTGCTTGAGCTCGTTTACCAGCTGGGTGCGCAGGCTACCGATGCCCAGACCCACCGGATCGAGCACCCAGGGCTTGCCGGCGTCGTGTGCCGCCTTGGCCGCGCGGGGAATCGTCTGTTCGTAGATGGGGAAGAGCGTGCCCATGTTGAGATAGATGGCGCCGCCGCCGGCAACGAGCGCCTCGCCCTCGTCGGGCAGATAGACCATGGCGGCCGAGCCGCCCACGGCGAGCTGCGCGTTGGCGACAAAGTCAATCGTCACCGTGTTGGTGATGGAGCCCGCCATTGGGTTGGTGGCGCGAATCTCGTCCACGGCCTTGACTACACGTTGTTTAAGCTGTTCCGAATCAATCACTGCACATGCCTCCTTGGCATAGAAAAGGGGCGCTGTGCATAGACAGCGCCCCTGTAAAGGCGGCATGCTCCCTACGCCAGCATTAACTGACAGGTTCAAAGGATTGGGCCCTATGCCCTCTCAGCCTTGTGGCTTGCACCGCCGGCACTCCCGCATCGAATCTGTTGCTCCCTATACTAACGCACCTGCCAAAAAGGGACAGATTTATTTTGGCAGGTGGCAACGGGGGCGCTGCATTTTCCCAGATAAAACCTGCCAAAATAAACCTGTCCCTTTTTGGCAGGTCGGTACAATAGATGGGATTAAGAATGACCGAGGAGACCTTATGATCAAACTTGTGCTGACCGATATGGACGATACGCTGATTCCGGCTGGGCATGACGGCGCCAGCGACTACGCCATCGAGGGCATTCATGCCATGCAGACAGCGGGCCTGCACTTTGGCCCGGTTTCGGGCCGTCAGCCGTCCGCGATGGGCTGGATGTTCCGCAATCGCTCCGAGTGCTTTTCGACCGGTGCCTTCTGCAACGGACAGGTGATGTTTGTCGACGGCGAGGTGGTCGCATCGCGCGCAACCGACAACGACGCCCTGATGCGCCTGGCCGACTACCTTGAGCAAGAGACCGATGATACGTATCTAAAGGTCTACAGCCTGGGTGATGACTTTTGGGACAACGATGCCTATTGCGTGACGCGCGATCCCGAGCGCGTGCGCCGTGCCATGGAGTCGGGCGGCAACGCGTGGCTCAAAGGCGAAGAGGCCCCGTGCCGTCCGTCGATCGACAACGCTCCAATTTACAAGGCGAACATCTGGAGCGCCCGCTCGCGTGAGGAGCTCGCCGAGCTACGTGAGCGCGTTGCTGCCGAGGTGCCAGAGCTCTCGCTTGTGTTCCCCAACAATCGCGTGCGCCTGTTCGACATTCTTCCGGCCGGTTGGGACAAGGGCTGCGCGGCGCTGGAACTGGCGCGCGCTCTGGGCCTTACGCCCGACGAGGTGGCCGTGTTCGGCGACTCCGATAACGACCTGCCCATGATTGATGCCGTCCCCAACTCCGTTGCAGTCGCCAACGCCAACGAGGCCGTCACGGCTGCGGCGCGCTGGCATATCGGCGCCGCGGCGGACGATGCAGTTGCCAAGGCTCTGCACCAGATTGCCGCCTGCGCCGCGACGGGGGAGATGCCGCCGTTTATGCGCCAGGCAGATGCGGCGGGTCCGCGCGTCGCGAACGCCTAGGGAGGCCACTATGAAGCTCCAGCAGCTCAGATATGTCGTCAAGGTTGCCGAGTGCGGTAGCATCACCGAGGCCTCGCGCCGCCTCTTTGTGTCGCAGCCCTCAATTACCGCGTCGATCCGCGACCTCGAAAACGAGATGGGCGTGCATATCTTCGAGCGCACCAACAAGGGCGTCATCGTGTCCGAGGAAGGCGAGACCTTCTTGGGATACGCGCGCCAGGTGCTCGATCAGGCCGATCTGCTCGAGGACAAGTACAAAGGAGCGTCCGAGCAGGTGCCGCATTTTAGCGTAAGCTGCCAGCACTATTCCTTTGCCGTCAATGCGTTTGTCGACGTGATCCGCGAGTTCGATGCCGCGCGCTACGACTTTACCCTGCGCGAGGAGCAGACCCACGAGATTATCGAAGACGTTGCGCACATGAAAAGCGAGCTGGGCATCCTGTACCTGTCCGAGCACAATCGCGAGGTTATCGAGCGCATGCTGGCGGCCAACGACCTGGTGTTCGAGGGGCTCTTCTGCGCCGCACCGCATATCTTTGTGTGTGCCGAGCATCCGCTGGCGGGCCGCTCCAGCGTAACGCTCGAGGATCTGGAAGATTACCCTTTCCTGTCCTATGAGCAGGGAAGCTATAACTCGTTCTATTATTCCGAGGAGCTGACCTCGACGTTTGAACGCCGCAAGAACATCCGCGTGCGCGACCGCGCGACGCTGTTCAACCTGGCCATGGGCCTTAACGGCTATACAGTATGCTCGGGCGTGATCAGCCATGAGCTCAACGGTCCCGGCATTATTTCGATTCCGCTCGATGTGGACGAGTATATGGAGATCGGCATTATCACGCGCAAGAACACGACGCTCACCCGCTACGGCCGGGCCTATATCGACGCAATCCGTCAGCATATCTAGCCACATCGGCGCGATATGCTGCGTGCGTCTCTTGCTGTTTGTAAATATAAATAATTCCTATATCAAACAGTTATAAAAGCATATTTTACGATAGCGATGCGGACGCTCATACTCTGTCTGGATAAAGCAACCAAGACAAAGGGAGATACCTTATGAGCACTTCGACCACACTGAACGCGCCGTTTCGCGCCGATATTGTCGGCAGCTTTCTGCGCCCGCAGACCGTAAAGGACGCCCGTGCCGCCCATGCCGCAGGTACGCTCGACGACGCCGGCCTTAAGGCCGTCGAGGACGAGGCCATTCGCGACTTGGTGGCCAAGCAGAAGGCTGCCGGCCTGCAGGTGATCACGGACGGCGAATTCCGCCGCAGCTACTGGCACCTCGACTTTATGTGGGGTCTCAACGGCATCGAGCGCCGCACCTCGCGCACCGGCTATATGTTCCACGACGAGGAGACTACGGCCGATACCGCTGTGGTGACCGGTCCCATCAGCGGCGAGAACCATCCGTTCGTTGCACACTTTAAGTTCGTCAAGGCGCTCGAGGGCGAGGGTCAGGTCGCGCGTCAGACCATCCCGGCGCCGATCCAGACCTTCTCCGAGGTCACGCTCGATCGTTGCGATGGTCAGCTGGAGGGCCTGCGCACCGTCTATAAGACCGATGAGGAGCTTGCCGACGCCATTGCCGTCGCTTATCGCACGGTGATTGCCGACCTGTACGCCGCGGGCTGCCGAAATATTCAGTTTGATGACTGCACCTGGGGCATCTACTGCGATACCGACTTTGTCGCCAAGACCGGCATGAGCCCGGTCGACCTGCAGAAAGTGAGCGAGCTGGGCGTGGCGCTCAACAACGCCGCTATCGAGGGTAAGCCCGATGACCTGGTCATCAACACGCATGTGTGCCGCGGCAACTATCACTCTACCTACGCCTTCGAGGGTGGCTATGACCCCATCGCGCCGTACTTGTTCGCCAACGAGGACGTCGACGCGTTCTATCTGGAGTTCGATACGCCGCGCGCCGGCGGTTTTGAGCCGCTCAAGTATGTTGCCCCCGGTAAGAAGGTCGTGCTGGGCCTTGTGACCACCAAGGCGGCCGAGCTCGAGGATGAGGAGGTTATCGTCGAGCGTATCAACGAAGCCGCGAAGTATGTGCCGCTCGAGAATCTGTGCCTGTCGCCCCAGTGCGGCTTTGCGAGCTGCGAGATTGGCAACAAGCTGACCGAGGACGAGCAGTGGGCAAAGATCGCGCTGGTCAAGCGCATTGCCGAGCGCGTTTGGAAATAGCGCTAGCGTTTGCAGGTGGCGGCGCGTGCGAGACGTGGCGTATCACGTACAATGGTTCGGATCGTATCGCTCGGGCAGGTAATTCGCTATGCCCGAATGCCCTTCCATTCGAAAGGACTTCCATGTCCCAGTCTTCGACGCCCGCCGTCACCGATGCCATCTACGATGCGTCATCGCTCGGCCGCCCGCGCATGTTTGTGTTGGGCTTGCAGCACATGTTTGCGATGTTTGGCGCCACGGTGCTTGTGCCCGTGCTCACCGGCCTTTCCGTTTCGGCGACGCTTCTGTTCGCCGGCATCGGCACGCTACTGTTTCATTTTCTATCGCGCGGTAAGGTGCCGGCCTTCCTGGGCTCGTCGTTTGCCTTCATCGCGGGCTATGCCGCGATTGCACCCAACGGTGAGACGGAGCTTTTACCTTACGCCTGCTTGGGTGTTGCCTGCGCCGGCCTGCTCTATCCGGTGCTGGCGGCGCTGTTCCGCGCATTTGGTGCCAAGCGCGTCATGCGCTTCTTTCCGCCGGTAGTGACGGGCCCCATCGTCATTTCCATCGGCTTGATCCTGGCAAGTTCCGCTATTGCTAACTGTCAGACCAACTGGCTTGTGGCTGTCATTGCCGTTGCCGTTATCGTCATCTGCAACATCTGGGGCCGTGGCATGGTCAAGATCGTGCCGATTTTGCTGGGCGTTGTGGTGAGCTATGCCGTTGCGACTGCGCGCGGCGAGGTTGATTTCTCGGGCGTTGCCGCCGCTCCGTGGGTCGGTCTGCCCATCGTGTGGGACAACACCGTGTTTGCACTCTTTGGGCCGCAGTTCGATAGCGGTCTTGCCACGACGGCCATCATCACCATTATGCCACTGGCATTTGCGACCATGATCGAGCATATCGGTGATATCTCGGCTATCGGCTCCACTTGCGAGCATAACTACATCGCCGATCCTGGCCTGCATCGCACGCTGCTTGGCGACGGCCTTGCCACGATCCTGGCCTCGCTCTTTGGTGCTCCGGCCAACACCACGTATGGCGAGAACACTGGCGTGCTCGCCCTGACGCGCGTGTTCGACCCGCGCGTGATCCGCATTGCCGCGTGCTGCGCCATCGTGCTTTCGTTCTGCCCCAAGTTCGCTGCAGTCATCGCCGCCATGCCGGCGTGCGTCATCGGCGGCGTGTCGCTCGTGCTCTACGGCATGATTAGTGCCGTGGGTGTTCGCAACCTCATCGAGAACCAGGTCGATTTCCAGAACAATCGCAACGTGCTGGTGGCCGCGCTGGTGCTTGTGCTTTCGCTCGGCATTGCCTACAGCACTGCTGGCGCCATCGTGTTGGAGCTGGGCGGCGTGACGATCTCGCTTTCGGGCCTTGCCGTGGGCTCACTGGTGGGTATTGTGCTCAATGCCATTCTGCCCGGTAACGATTTTGAGTTCGATGTTTCTGAGCTCGAGGAAGCTGCTGAGTAACAGCTGCGTCCAGCTACATCAGAAAATGGCGCCCATGCGTACACGTGGGCGCCATTTTTAATGCGTCAGTATCCAGTGGATGCCGCGGGCCATGCGCGAATCGGTTTGCGCAAAATGATTGCCGGGGTTGAGTTCCAGTGTTGTTGGAATGCCGCGATTGATGAGCAACTCTTCCATCGCGCGCGTGTCGTCGAGCACGTGACGCATCATACGGTTGGGCGTCTTGGTTTCCTTTTTACCGAGCGACAGATAGATAGCTTGGGGGCTGCCGGCAAAAGGGGCCGTGCTGGCACGGTCGACAAAGTCGGGAAACCATAGCGACCCCGATGCGCTCGCGGCGCGGTCAAAGGCGTCGGTTTGCCAGAGGGACCAGAGTGCGAAGAGGCCCGCGAGCGAGTAACCGGCAATGCCGCGCCAGGTGGGCGGCTGAGGAAGCGACGACTCGACCTGGGGGATTATCTGATTCAGCAGCTCATCGAGAAATCCGGATGCCTGACCGCCAAAGGGCTCGGCATCGCGCATGGTTCCGTCGCATCCCCAGGGGCTCAGCTCGCGATTCCAGTTGAGGCTGCCAATGCCGACAAGCGTGAAGGGCGGGCAGTTGAGCTCTCGGCAGCGTTCATAAACCTCCGTGCCGTCGCCCATGACCACGGGAAGATAGATGACTGGTGCGCTTTCGGCATGCTGTGCATGAACGGTTATCTGCTTTTGATGCGCTTCCATGACGGGCTTCTCTCGGCGTTGTGATATCGGCAGCCTCAATTGTCGCACGCCAGCGTATGCCGGTTGGACAGCATCAAGAACATTCGCGTGCGCCGCGCGGGCGCAAATGAAAAACGCCACCGCCGGAGGGGAGCTTGGCGGTGGCGTTGCTAAACGGTGTGCAGGCTAGCACTTCTGTGGGTGCCGTCCCGTGCGTTAAAGGTCAAAGCTGTCTATGAGCGCTTGCGGCTCACCATGGTGCCTGCGGCGATAGCGGCTGTTCCCGCAAGGACGGTTGCCACGATGGCCGCACCCGAGGTGTCGCCGGTTGCCGCGAGCACGCCGGTAGTCTTGGCTTTCGTGGTTAAAGCCGCAACGGCCTTGGTCGGCTTTGAGCCCTCAGGCTTGGGGTTCTGCTTGGACTCCGCGGGCTTGCTTTCTGCGGGCTTGGTCTCGTCGGGCTTGGGGTCTTCCGGCTTGGCTACCTCGGGAGGTGCGGTGGTCGTGCTTTTGGCGACTGCTTTGATATAGAGGGAGTCGACCGTGGCGTCGCCCGTGCCGATGGCTTGGCCTGCTTCGTAGATGCCGTCACGGAGCTTGCGATAGTCAATGACCTTGCCGCCTTCGGGCGTCTGGATGGCGGCGTTCTCAATCTTGATGGTGCCGATTGTCTTGCCGTCAGCGCTCATGGCACGGGCAAAGATTGCCGCTGTATCTCCTTTGGCCGTTACCTTGCTGCGGATGATCGAGATGACTGCGGGTGTGACGCCCTCGCTGGTCTGGGCGATGATGCCGATGTTCTCGCCTTGGGGTTCGCGCCTCGTCTCGCCATCTTGGTTTTCGCTGTAGGGGATGGGGCCGTCGCCGTTCTCGACATAGCGGGCTATGGCCTTGACAACGGAGTCGCTGATGTAGATGTGGCCGCCCTTCTCGTTGGGTCGATCGTTTCTGATGGAGAATGCAGCCGAAACCTCGCCTTCCGCAAACGCGTCCACGGTGGAGCCGTTCTTGACGACGATGTCGTCCTGGTAGGTGAAGAGGGCGTTGGCGCCACCGTATCTGCCTTTACTTGCACGGACCGTCACGTTTGCATGATCGAGGGTGATGCCCTTGTGGGCATAGACGCCATATTCAACACCGTTTACGTTGAGGGAGGCGTTTGTGGCTGCGAGGCTGCCCTTGGCCTCGACGGCAGCGTCTTTCTCGGAGCTTGCCTTGACCTGGCTGCCGTCCGAGATGTTGATATTGCCGCCGCTCCAAAGGGCCTCACCATCGGCTGAGCTTGCCTCGACCGTCCCGCCACCCTTGATGGTGAGGTTCTTGTCGGTTCCAATACCCTTGTCCTTGGTAGCCCTGGCGGTGACGGCTCCGCTGTCGTCAATCGTGATATTGCCGTTTGCCCTGATGCCATCCGATGCGCCCGTGGCGTTGACGTTGCCCGAACCTTTGATAGCGAGATCACCCCCGGCATTGATGGCATCAAACCCAGTGCTCGTGGCGTTGACGGATCCGGCTCCGTCGATGCTGATATTACCCGTGGAGAGGATAGCGTCCTCAGTAGATGTCACACTGAGCGTGCCGCCCTCGTCGCCTTGGATATTGAGCTCGGCATTCTCGTTAGTGCCATGAGAAACGTTGATGCTTTCGATCCATTCGGCAGTGACGATGTTGGTTCCCGAGTAATTCACGTTGAGCTTGCCTGCGGCCTGGATCTCGCCGCCGTTATAGTTGTTGAGCTTCAAGTCGTCGGCGCCGTCCCACGACCAGGTACCGGCTTCGTCGCTCGCCGCGGTGTTGTACTTGTTGCCGCCGACCTTGACCCATTCCGCTGCGAGCGAGACGCTCGGCATGAGCAGCGAGCTTACCGTGAGCGCGCATACGGCTCCCACGACGATGCGGCGCGTCACGCGGCGCCAGCTGCCGTGCGCGAGTCCTATGCGACGGCGAACGTCGGGTTCGGCAACATGGGTTCCGGCGGTAGTGTCATTGCGTTTGGGGGTCGTGAACAAGGCTGCCACGGTTGCTCCCGTTCTCATAGGGCCTATGCGACTACATCCAGCGTATCTGCAGGATATAGCTGGCGGTAGTGCCGTTTGGAGGGCAAAATGTCCAAAACTCGGGAAGCAATCCATCGTGCGCCTATGCGTTGCCTGGCTTTAAAAGAAAAGCGCGGAGCCGCTTGCTGCGACTCCGCGCTTTGGCGCTCTGCTTTGACAGCTTTGCCGTTACGCCACAAAGAAGTAGACGAGGAAGGCGAGGGCTGCAATCCACATGAGCGGCTTGATCTTCGAGGCCTCGCCCTTAAAGAGCGCGACGACCACGTAGGCGATAAAGCCCAGGCCGATGCCGGCGGAGATGGAGTAGGTGAAGGGCACGCCGGCGACGATCATGAACGCCGGGAAGCCCTGCGAGACATCGGACCAGTCGATCTCGGAGGCCTCGCTCATCATGAGGTAGCCGACGTAGACCAGGGCACCGCAGGTGGCGGCGCTGGAAACGATGGAGACGACGGGGGAGAAGAAGGCGGCGAGGATGAACAGCACGCCGGTGGTGACGGAGGTGAGGCCCGTGCGGCCACCGTCGGCGGCGCCGGAAGTGGACTCGACGAAGGTGGTGATGGAGGAGACGCCCATGAAACCGCCCACAGCAGCGGCGGCGGAGTCGACGATCAGGATCTCCTTGATATTCTCGACGTTGCCGTCGTCGGTGAGGAACTCGCCCTGCTTGGCCACGGCCATCGCGGTGCCCATGGTGTCGAAGAAGTCACTCATGAGCAGCGAGAACGAGATGACGAGGAGCGCGGGGTCGGTAAGGACCTTGACGATGGCGGGCACGCCGCCGGCGTCGGCGATGGGGCCACCGATGCTCGAGAAGTCGAGCGGGGCGATGATACCGGTCGGAGCCTGGGTCACACCTAGGGGGATACCGGCGATGACGGCGACGACGATGCCGATGAGCAGCGAGCCGGGGACGTTGCGGCAGGCGAGGGCGACTGTCACCAGGATGGAGATGATGCCGACGATGAATGTGGGGGAGGTGATGTCGCCCAGACCGACGAGTGTACCGGCGCCGGCGGTGATAATGCCGGCATCGCACAGGCCAATCATGGCGATGAACAGGCCCAGACCCACCGAGATGGCGTGACGCAGGACAACCGGGATGGCGTCCATGATGGCCTCGCGCAGGCCACAAAGCACGAGCAGCAAGATGACGACGCCCTCAAGGAAGATGACGCTCATGGCCACGTGCCAGTCACCGCCGCAGACGGTGGTGGTGATTCCAGCGATCATCGCGTTGACGCCTAAGCCCGACGCGCAGGCGAGCGGGCGGTTGGCGAAGATGCCCATGCAGATGGTCATGATGCCAGCGCCCAGGCAGGTGGCGCAAGCGAGCGCTCCTGCATCGATGCCGGCGCCCGAGAGCACCGCGGGGTTGACGGCGATGATGTAGGCCATCGCCAGGAACGTTGTCAGTCCAGCGCGGAGTTCGGTCCCGATTGTGGACTTGCGCTCGCTGACGTGAAATAGTTCGTCCATGCATACCCTTTCCTTGTTCGGCCCCGAGTTTAGGCCGATTGACACGAACTCACCTACTATAGCCCCTTTACGACGCTGTTGTTCCTCGCATGTTGATGTTCGGCGCTTTGTAGCAGACGGACGGTATTTTTCGCATGAAAATGTGTGGGTACCGTATACTTAAGCGGTTACAACGACCCCTATGGAGGAACGTATGATTAAAGAGCTTTGCCACGACGAGGCTATCCTGTCCCAGCGTTGCGAGGTTGCGACTGTCGAGGACGAGTCGGTCGCACAGGACCTGATCGATACCATCAAGTCGCTCGACGATGCCGGCTGCCTTGCCGCTAACCAGATTGGCGTTACCAAGAAGGTCTGCGTCTACCTGGACGATGCCGGCGAGCCCCACGTGCTCTACAACCCCCGTCTGGTGTTTGGCCTGGGCGCCAGCAAGATGGAGGAGAGCTGCCTGACGCACGAGGAGATCACCAAGTCCACGCGCTATATCAAGTGCAAGGTTGCCTTTGACCAGATCGTCGACGGCAAGATGAAGGAGTGCCGCCGCGACTACGCGGGCTTTGAGGCACAAATGATCCAGCATATGATCGATCACTGCCAAGGTAAACTTGTCTAGGGTGGTTTAATTGGGGACCGGATTTGCGGTCTTTGTCCCGGGCGTGACATTGTTGTCATGTCCGGGCTTTTGTGTTTAGCGCCTTTTTGTTTGGTGACAATGACCTTAGCAAGAACGTAAAGCTAGGAGGCGCTATGTGCACGAGCATTCGATTTACCGATAATTCTGGCCACATGTATCTGGGCCGCAACCTCGACTGGAGCTTTGACTACGGCCAACAGGTTCGCGTGATGCCGCGCGGGTTTCACATTCCGTATTCGTTTATCGACGACGCGACAGCGGCACACGCGGTGATCGGTATGTGCATCGATTACAAGAACTACCCTATGTTCTTCGACTGCGGCAACGATGCGGGCCTCGCCGTGGCGGGTCTCAATTTCCCGGGTTATGCCGAGTATGCCGAGGACCCTGTCGACGGCAAGACCAATATCGCAGCCTATGAGTTTCCCCTGTGGATGGCAGCGACGTTCTCGACGGTCGACGAGGTCGAGGCTGCGCTGCGCGATACGGTGATTGTTGCTAAATCTGCCGGAGAGGGGCTGGGCGTGTCGCTGCTCCATTGGATTATCGGCGACAGCCAGCGCAGCATCGTGGTCGAGATGATGGCTGACGGCCTGCATGTATACGACGATCCGGTCGACACCCTTGCCAACCAGCCGACTTTCCCGTGGCACATGGAAAACCTGCGCACCTTTATCACTGCCACAAGCGATTTTCCGCAGACGGCGACATGGCGTGGCGCCGAGCTCAAGCCCTATGGCGCGGGTGCCGGCATGCGCGGTATTCCGGGCGACTGCTATTCGCCGAGCCGTTTTGTAAAGGCGGCGTACCTCAATGCCAATTACCCGCAAAAGGAGAGCGAGACCGAAAACGTCGTCCGCATGTTCCGTTCACTCGAGGGCGTGGTGATGATCGAGGGGGCGTCCAGGATGGGCGATGGCAAGTTCGAGAAGACTATCTACACCGGATGCTTTAGCGCGCGCACGGGCAATTATTACTACGCGATGTACGATGATCCGTCGATTCGCTACGTGAGCCTGATGGATGCCGAGGGCGCGAGCCCCGATAGGCTCGTGGTTCCCGAGCCGCGTCGCTCGTAGGTGAGAAGTCCGTCGCGATACAAAGCGGCCCTGCATCTCTCGTGAGGTGCAGGGCCGCTGTCGTCGATTCGCGGCGTCGCTAGAAGTTGGCGTCGTTGAGTTGTTCACTCTCGAGGCCGTCGATCTGTTGCTGCTCGGGCGTATCGGCGACGCTCTCGAGCAGCTCAGTGGGATCGACGTTCATATTCCTACCGGCCTCGTTGCCGTTGACCAGGTCGTCCGAGAAGATGTCGACTTCCATTTCCTCGGCTTCCTCGATCTGAACCTCGAGCGGCACCTGGGTGCGCACCAGCTTGACGGCCGGGCGCATGCGGGCAAACAGTGGCACGTACTCGATGATGATGGCCGAGTTCTCGAGGCCATACCAACGTGCGGGGCTTCCGCAAGCACGGCGGACGGCGTACTTGATGGCCATGACGCGATGGTCGTTGCGGTTGATGTCCGTCTCGGGGGCAAGCATCTTGCGCAGCATGCAAAAACGGAAGTCGCCCACGTTTCCGCGTGTCTCGTAGATGGAGTAGGTGTGGTGCTGCGGCGGCAGCTCGCCCGAAGCCATCAGGTCGCCGACGATCTGGCGCAGGTAGGCGTTGACGCGCTGGTTGACCTTAAAGCCCAGATCCAAGCGTACGCGGAACAAGAAGTCCGTGCCAAAGGTTTCGACGGAATACTCGTGCGTATAGGGCTCGTCGGTAACGTGCACGTTGATGAACCAATATGCCTTGGCGCGCTTGGGGTGCTTGTCCAAGATGGAATAGAGCACGTCGCGGTCGAGCGTGAGCGGGTCGGGGCTGTTGGTGAGGAACACCAGGTTGTCGGCGAGCACGGGATAGGTCTCGTCGTTGCGCAGGCGGTTGAGCTGATCGATGTACTTGGAGACGGGCAGCAGAATCGTCTGCGTGCGCTCGATGGCGGTGCCGCGGCGCCACACGTACATAAGGCCAAACAGCAGCGAGGCCAGGAAGATCATCACATAGCCGCCGTCAAAGAACATGGTGAGGCACGAGGCGAAGAAGCACAGCTCAATAGCGCCAAAGAGCAGGGCGAAGACGCAGGCGCCCAGCTTGTGCTTCATGATGCCGGCGATGTAGCTCGTCAAAAGCGTCGTGGTCATGAGCATGGTCACGGTAATGGCGAGGCCGTAGGCGCTCTCCATGCGCTCGGAGTTCTGGAACAGCAGCACAATGAAGATGCAGCCGACCCACATGATGTTGTTGACGAGCGGAATATAGAGCTGGCCCTTGGTGTCGCTGGGGTAGTGGATGCGCAGATGCGGCATAAGGTTGAGGCGCGTTGCCTCGGAGACCAGCGAGAACGAACCGGTGATGAGCGCTTGCGAGGCAATGATGGCCGCCACGGCCGAAAGCACGATGGCGAAGGGGCGCAGGGGCTCGGGGAGCATCATGTAGAACGGGTTGACGATGTCCATGGCGAGCATCTGGGGGTTGTTGTTATTGGCAAGCAGCCAAGCGCCCTGGCCCAGGTAGTTGAGGATGAGCGCTGCCTTCACAAACGGCCAAGACGCGTAGATGTTGGCCTTGCCCACGTGGCCCATGTCCGAGTAGAGCGCCTCGGCGCCGGTCGTCGACAGAAAGACGAAGCCGAGCACCATGATGCCCGAGTGGTTGATGGGCGAGAACAGGAACATGATGCCGCGGATGGGGTTGAGCGCGCGCAGGATGGACAGGTTGCCGAGCATATTGAACAGGCCGGCGCCCGCAAGGAACAGGAACCATAGCGTCATGAGCGGGCCAAACAGCTTGCCGATCGACGAAGTACCGGCGCGCTGCATGGCAAACAGGCCGCAGATAATGATGATGGTGATGATGATCACGTTGGTCTGGCCATCGCCCAGTAGCGCATGGCCCCACTCGATGGTGCGCAGGCCCTCGATGGCCGTGGTGACCGTGACGGCGGGGGTGAGGATGCCGTCGGCGAGCAGCGCCGCGCCGCCGATCATGGCGGGCAGAATCAGCCACGGCGCCACCTTGCGCACGAGGCTGAACAGGGCGAAGATACCGCCTTCGTTGTGGTTGTCGGCCTTCATGGCGATCAGCACGTACTTGACCGTGGTCACGAGCGTCATGGTCCAGATGACGAGCGAAAGCGCGCCCAGGATCATGTCCTCGCTGACGGTGCCGATGCCGCCGTTATTGGCGACGATTGATTTCATGGTGTACATGGGGCTCGTGCCGATGTCGCCGTAGACGACGCCGAGCGTAACGAGCAACATACCGGCGGAGAGGGGGATGGCTCCGTGCCCGCCCCGACTCTGCTGGTCTTGGAGACTTGTCTCCAGTTTGTTGTGTGCCACGTGGACTCCCTTAGACATCTAATTTCTGTCGGGACAGAAATCTTTTATGCCGTCTTTATATATAAGAGCAGTTTGGCACATCGGGGTGCTTTAGACAATAATCCCCAGCTGGGGAGTATTCGTTTGCGCTGACGACATTTCAAAACAGGGGCGAATCCGCTGTGTGGTTTGCTGCAGTGTGTTAACCGCGGACGCACCCCTGCTTTGAACTGAAGAGGGGCGTTTAGGCGCGTACTGCCTGGGCGATACCGGCCTTGGCGCTTGCGCGTTTGCCGGCGATTTCGCAGAAGATCGCTCCGCCGATGATCAGCGCGGCTCCCATCAGACGGATGGGCGTCATGGCCTCGCCCAAAAGGGCGACGGAGAAGACGACAGCCGAAAGCGGCTCGAGGTAGCCGACAACGGCGACGGTCTGGACGGGCAGTTTGGCGACGGCGCTAAAGTAGAGCAGGCAGCCGAGTCCGGTGTTGACGACGCCGAGCATGGCGACGGCGCACCAATCGATGCCGGTGGCAATGCTGGGGGAGAAAAACGAGGGGACGCCCTGCGTGATGAGCGTGAGAACCAGCGCGGTCGCAAAGGCGGCGCTCACCTGGAGGGTGGAGTTCTCGAGGCCCTCGATGTGCGGCGCCCCCTTGCTGGCGATGACCATCAGCGCATAGCAGAAGGCTGAGGCGATGCCGCAGAGGATGCCCGAGATGGGCATGTTGCCGCCCAGGCCTTGTGCTGCGATAAGGAAAGCACCGCAGGCAACGGCGATAAAGCCGGCGATTTTACCGCCAGTCAGTTTTTCTCCAAAGATGAACGGGGAGAGGGCCATAACGATGATGGGGCCGCAGTAATACAGCAGCGAGGAGATGCCAACGCCAATGGTCTGGTAGGCGCGAAACAGGAATATCCAGCTGGCACCCAGCGCAGCGCCCGAGAGAATAAGGGCAGCGGCTTCGCGGGGACGAGACGGTGCCTGCAACTTATGGCGTTGCGTAGTGACGAGGATGATGATGAGCGAGAGCGCACCCAAAAACGTGCGCAGGAGCACGATATCGGAGCTTGGCAGTGCGATGGCCGCGGCGATGATGCCGTTGGAGCCAAACAGCAGCAATGCTGCTAGGTATGTAAGCAATCCGTTGTTCATGCACTGCCGTCCCCTCTATATCGGTGCAAGTTCACTATGGAGTAGCGGGCAATAGAAGAAAAGCGAATATAATGCATGGGAGACATGACAAATACTCATGCAAAGGTGGGGCGTGTCGTGGAGACCAATATCCAAAAGATGCAAGTATTGCTCGAGACCGTGCGCGCCGGCAGCTTTACGCGTGCCGCTGAGCGCCTGAGCTATTCGCAGTCGGGCGTGAGTCGCATGGTGGGCGATCTTGAGGCCGACTGGGGTTTTAAGGTGCTCGATCGCAGCCGCGAGGGCGTGGTACTTTCTGCCGATGGTCGGCAGATCATGCCGGCGGTCGAGGCGTTATGCGAGGAGTTTGGCCGCCTGCAGCGACGCGTGGACGAGATGCGTGGGCTTATGCGCGGCAAAATCTGCATCGGTACGTTTTCGAGTGTGGCGACTCATGTGCTGCCACCGGTCATTGCGCGCTTTCGCGCCGATCACCCGGATGTCGATTACGAACTGCTGATGGGCGACTACTCCGAAATTGAGCAATGGGTGGCGGAAGGCCGCTGCGACCTGGGCTTTATTCCGCGCGAGCCACGCGGTGTCGGCATGACGTCACGGCCGTTGGCGCAAGATGAGCTGATGGCCGTAGTGCCAGCGAGCTCTTCGCTTGCCGATGCGGATGTCGTTTCTCTTGCCGATTTGACCAACGAGCATTTTATCCTGCTGGAGCGCGGTAGCGACGACGAGATTACGCCGCTGTTCCGCCGTGCGGGCCTAACGGTGCGCTCCAAGCTGTCGACTTGGGACGACTATGCGATCATGGCCATGGTCGAGGACGGATTGGGCGTGAGTGTTCTTCCGGCACTCATCTTGCGCCGCTGTCAGTTTGATGTCGCTATCCGGCCGCTGGAGGGGCATCCTCATCGGCAAATCAATGCCATATACCGCACGGCCGACGTTTCGCTTGCGGCGACTCGATTTCTCGAATATCTCTAATGGTGCACACTGTTATCTGCTCTGGAGCAAATCTTGGAACTTGGTGCATTTCTTTATGAAATTGAACTTTCGTACTATGTGCCGCGCTATACTGCTGCCTAAATTGAACTCAGGTTCAATTCGTGTTCTATAAATTGAACTTTGCCAGCAAGGAGGTTCCTGTGGCCCAAGAGACGTTTAGCGATCGCCTGCGACAGGCTATGTCCGATCGCGACGTTCGCCAGTCGGACGTGATTCGTGCATCGGAGATGCTCGGCAAAAAACTCGGCAAGAGTCAGATGAGCCAATATGTGAGCGGCAAGACGATCCCGCGGCGCGATGTGGCAGAGCTGCTCGCCCGTATTTTGGAGGTCGATGTTACCTGGCTGCTCGCCAGTGACGCCGACCAAGGCGAGACGCCCTCGTCCCATAACGTTGCCAAATCCGAACCTAGTCCCACGGCTCAAATTGCAAGGAGCACTACCATGCGCACTTTCTCTAAATCCACCAAGCTCGATAACGTCCTGTATGACGTGCGCGGCCCCGTCGTCGACGAGGCTGCCCGTATGGAGGACGAGGGCGAGCGCATCCTCAAGCTCAATATCGGCAACCCGGCGCCCTTCGGTTTCCGCACGCCCGATGAGGTCATCAAGGACATGCGTCAGCAGCTGCCCGACTGCGAGGGCTATTCCAACTCGCGCGGCCTGTTCTCCGCTCGCAAGGCGATCATGCAGTACTCGCAGATCAAGGGCCTGCCCAATGTCCAGATGGAGCATATCTATACGGGCAACGGCGTGTCCGAGCTCATTCAGCTTTCGATGAACGCGCTGCTCGACAATGGCGACGAGATCCTGATCCCCAGCCCCGACTATCCGCTGTGGACGGCGTGCGCAACCCTTGCCGGCGGTCATCCCGTGCACTATCTATGCGACGAGCAGGCCGATTGGTATCCCGACCTGGAGGATATGGAGTCCAAGATCACGAGCGCGACCAAGGCCCTCGTCATCATCAACCCCAACAACCCCACGGGTTCCGTCTATCCGCGTGAGGTACTCGAGGGTATCGTCGAGATTGCGCGCAGGCATCAGTTGATGATCTTTGCCGACGAGATCTACGACCGTCTGTGCATGGATGGCTACGAGCACGTCTCGATTGCTTCGCTCGCGCCCGACCTGCCCTGCGTCACCTTCAGCGGCCTTTCCAAGTCACACATGATCGCGGGCTACCGTATTGGCTGGATGGTGCTTTCGGGCAACCAGCGTTGCATGAGTGACTTTATTATGGGCATCAACATGCTTTCGAACATGCGCCTGTGCTCTAACGTCCCGGCTCAGTCTATCGTCCAGACGGCGCTGGGCGGCCATCAGTCGGTTAACGACTACATTCGCCCCGGCGGCCGTGTCTACGAGCAGCGTAACTTTGTGTACGAGGCGCTTAGCAAGATCGATGGCATCTCGGTGGTCAAGCCGCGCGCGGCGTTCTACATCTTCCCCAAGATGGATGTGAAGAAGTTCAACATCACCGATGACGAGCAGTTCGCCCTCGACCTGCTGCACGAGAAGAAGATTCTGATCACGCGCGGCGGCGGCTTTAACTGGGCCGAGCCCGACCACTTCCGCATCGTGTACCTGCCGCGCATGGAAGTGCTCAAAGAGTCCCTCGAAGACCTCGCCGACTTCTTCGACCATTACCGCCAGAGTTAATGGGATAGAAGCTCCGTACGATAAAAAGCTCCCTGCAGTTGCTTGGCTGCGGGGAGCTTTTTCGTAGACCTGTGGGGCGTGGGACTAAATAACAATCCCGTTGCAGTGGTCGATTTCGTGTTGGATGATCTCGGCGGTGTAGCCCGAGAAGTTCTTGACGCGGTGGACGAAGTTCTCGTCCAGATACTCAACCTTAATACGGCGATAGCGGGTGCAGGGGCGCTCGCCGACCAGCGAAAGGCATCCTTCGCTTGTCTGGTAGGCGTTGACCTGCTCAAGAATCTGTGGGTTGTACATGAGCAACGACTTACTGCCGTCCTTTACGCAGATGATGCGCTTGCGTACGCCGATCATGTTGGCGGCAAGCCCCACACACTCGTGCTCATGCTCGTGCAGCGTGTCCAGAAGATCCTGCCCGGTCGCGGCGTCTTCGGGGCCGGCGTCCTCGGAGGGCAGGCGTAAAAAGAACTCGGACTTCATGATGGGTTTGATCATGGCGGGCTCCTTAAGGTGGGCGCATTTGATTCAAGTCATGATACCGCGACATGTCGCATTAATGTGTGCACATAGATTCTGCAGCTAGATTGACGGACGACACCATAAACTAATGGACGTTTTGCCGAGAGGCATGATTTATAAGCGCAAAGAGTGCGCGACGGGCCCCGCGAATGGGGCGATGATGCCCGAGAGGGCCAAGAAGGAGTCTCATGTCTGAGAACGAAGAGATCATGAACGAGACCGAGAACGAGACCATGGCTGCCGAGGTTGAGGCAGTCGAGACCGTGGAGACCGAAGCTGCCGAGGTTGAGGCTGCTGACGAGGTTTCCGCCGAGGAGGAGGCCGAGGTTGTCGAGGCCGCCGCTGATTACGATGACGAAGAGCTGATGGACAAGATGCAGAAGGCCGCCCGCCTGCTGCGTAGCCGTCGCTTTGCTATTTCCAAGGAGGAGGAGGCCAAGGCCGAGCGCATGGCGAACATCGAGCGCGCCATTAAGCTCCTTGACCTCAAGCCCAAGATGGAGCAGAAGGAGATGTCCGATCTGCTGGGCATGCGCCTTCGTGAGCTCGATGGCCTGATGGCCGAGGCCGAGGCTGCCGACCTGGTCGGCCGTATCGACGATGCTGAGGGCGACATGCGCAAGATCGTTGTCTTCGCTGCCGAGGATGCTGCCGAGGGCCTGACCGCGCTTGCCAACAAGAAGGAGAAGCTCCTGCCCGAGCTTTCTTACGAGGAGGCCACCGAGCTCATGGCTGCCCTCGATAAGGTTATCGCCCCGCTCGTCGCCATGGGCCTGGACGAGGACCGCGGTCCTCGCGGCGGTCGTGACGATCGCGGTGGCCGCGGCGGCGACCGTGGCGGTCGTGGCGGCTTTGGCGATCGCGGTGGCCGTGGCGGCGACCGTGGCGGTCGCGGTGGCGATCGCGGCGGCCGTGGCGGCTATGGCGATCGCGGCGGCGACCGTGGCGGTCGCGGCGGCTTTGGCGGCAACCGTGGTGGCTATGGCGATCGCGGCGGCAACCGTGGCGGCTTCGGCGGCAACCGTGGTAACGACCGTGGCGGCCGCGGCGGCGACCGTGGCGGCCGCAACGGTGGCGGCTTCCGCGGCAACCGTTTCTAATTAGTTACGCGGTTTTACCAAACCGCGTAACCAGTTGACGCTGCAAACCCGCCAGAGCGGCAATCTGCCTTTCAACTTCGGCGGCATGACCAGAAGGTCAATGCCGTCTCGTTTCAAGGCACCTTGCTCGCTCTGGCGGGTTTTCGCTGTCGGTACCAAGACATCGGCGTTGCCTTGATCCAAACCTACCAAAAAGGGACAGGTTTATTTTGGCCGGTTTTATCTGGGCAAACGTGGTCGTCTATCGCAATATAGTCGTTGGGTGTTCCTATAGTTTTGTCAACCGCCGGGGCTACTCCCGGTAGGGCACCCGGTCGCGCATCACGGCG